>NZ_MQTZ01000049.1 GCF_001939115.1 Leptolyngbya sp. 'hensonii'
CCCTTGACCTCCCCAACCGCAACCGGACAGATCTCCCCGGATAAGACCGTGAACTGTCCCTACACAACTGCGTCATTTACCGTGTTCCCTGAACCAATGGGCTTTGTTGTGTTGTGCCAACTCGCCCCAGGACTATCTCGGCCTTCTATGACGTTTCTGTCCGTCAGCTTGTAGGTTTGCCGCTGGCTTCCTCCAGACCCTTCCTCACGGAAGCGCCCTTGCCTTAAGCTAGTAGTTGTCGTCACTCGGATCTTTTCGATCATTTGGACGCTGGTTCTCCTACAGGGGACTTTCACCCCATTAGTTCACGCCCGTGCCGGGCGTACACAACCCTAGTGCAGCGGATTGACCGAAGCCGCCTTGTGTTGTTGCAAAGTCTCTGGCAACCGCTGACCAGGGACGTTAGGCTCAACCTGTGAGTGGAGCACTTCTGCAAACGCAAATCTCGATTCAAAGATTCTTCGTCGTAGCCTTTACTTTTTTCGGCACCCTTAGTAAAGTAAGGGGCAGTTTGCTTTACTAATGTTTCTGCTAAGTATGTCATCCTTTACTAAGAGGTCAGAACGGGCAGGGCGATGGGTGCAGCAGGGCAGCGGTGAAACTTCTTACAGTGCCTTTATTCCTGCGCCCCTCCCTCCTGTTCCAGCAATTACAGTAGACTCAGTACTTCAGCGGCGGCTTGAAGCTGCTGGGTTAGCACTAGGGCGACTTGATGGGATTGGGCGAATACTACCGGGACCAGAAGAGCTTCTATACAGCTACATCCGAAAGGAAGCCGTATTATCAAGTCAGATTGAGGGAACTCAATCGTCCATTGCTGATTTGCTTCTTCATGAAAATCAGGCAGTACCGGGAGTTGTATTGGAAGATATTCAAGAGGTTTCCAACTATATTGGTGCATTGAGCTATGGTATTGATCGGCTTTCAACACTGCCTCTTAGCTTGCGTCTAATTCGTGAGTCACATGAGCGGCTTGTCCGTGGTACCCGTGGCGATCAGAAGGCACCCGGAGAGTTTAGGCGTTCCCAGAACTGGATTGGGGGAAGCAAACCGAGTGACGCAATGTTTGTGCCGCCGCCACCACATGAGTTGCCAGATGTACTCAGTGCATTCGAGAAGTTTCTCCATTCTGTGGAATATCCCGTCTTGCTCAAAGTTGGGCTCGCACACGCACAGTTTGAGACAATTCACCCCTTCCTTGATGGTAATGGTCGGGTAGGTCGTATGCTTATAGCACTGATGCTCGTTGCTGAAGGGGTTTTGGAACGACCGTGGCTGTATGTGAGCCTTCATTTTAAGAAGCACCGTGACAAATATTACCGTCTTCTCCAAGAAGTAAGAACTCAAGGAAATTGGGAAGAGTGGCTTATATTTTTTCTTGAAGGTGTTACAACTATTGCAAATCAAGCTACAGAGAAAATCCGTGCTTTAATGGCACTCTTTGAGCGAG
This sequence comes from Leptolyngbya sp. 'hensonii', assembly GCF_001939115.1. GTDB lineage: Bacteria > Cyanobacteriota > Cyanobacteriia. The sequence continues at coordinate 1,451 of NZ_MQTZ01000049.1, forward strand.
ATCGAAAAGTAGTAGAGCAGTCGCGGAAAGGTTCGATTTACCAATCGGTTGCAGTGCAGTCGAACTTGACAGTCTATGATTACTTAAAGAAAAGGATTGCTATCCGAATTCCCGAAACCGCAGAGGCTTGTGCGACAACTAAGCCAACTGTTAAACGTGCAATCGAAGATCTTCAGCGACTTGGTATCGTAACTGAGGCAACAGGTAAGCCTAGGAACAAAGTATATATCTATAAAGAGTATCTTGATATCCTGAATCAAGATGATGGAACATTTGAAACGCAATAATGATTGAGTGAGTAGGTGTAATCGATGAACCATCTTTTACATATAATCAGTTGCCTAACAAGTCGTTGCAGCGGCGAAATGGAATTTACTATCAAGAGTCAAAAGTCATTAGCCGCCGCTGAACTTGGTCATTACCAAATCCAATTTTCTTAAGCAAAGTAAAAATATTTCGGTGTGTCAAGTATATTAATCCCAAACTTATGCTCCAGGGGTGAGACTTTGGATCTGGGGCAACAGCACCTCAAAAGCCTGACCCCGATGACTGATGGCCCGTTTCACTTCTGGGAGCATTTCCGCAAAGGTCAACCCATGCTCTGGCACGTAGAAGATCGGGTCATAGCCAAAACCATCCGAGCCTCTGGGAAGATGGAGAATTTCGCCCCGGCAAATCCCCTCCGCTTGCAAGGCAATATTGCCATCCGGGCGGGCGATCGCGATCGCACAGGCAAACTGAGCCTGCCGGTTCAACTCATCCCCCAGTTCAAACAGCAGTCGTTCGATCCGCTCTGGATCGGTTTTGCCGTAGCGAGCTGAGAAAATGCCGGGAGCTCCTTCCAGGGCATCTACTTCCAGGCCAGAGTCATCGGCGATCGCCCATTCTCCTGTGGCCAGAGCCACCTGGGATGCCTTAATACAGGCATTGGCCAGGAATGTATCCCCTGTTTCCTCGATGTCCAACTCTTCTGGTTTGAGAATCAGCTCCCAGTCCAGCTCTACCAGGTATTCCTGCATCTCTCGGACTTTGCCTGGATTACCGGTTGCCACCACCATGATCGGCATTTGCATTCCTCCTTACCACAACAAATCCATCCTGTGGAGACGTTCCGATAGAACGTCTCTAGGACACCCAATTAAAAGTTTTGGAGGGGGTGAAACCCCTCCACTCCCTGTTGCAAAATTTAGTGTTTGCCACACTAGCCCCCACCGAATACCTCCAGATTGGCAAAGGCACAGATGGGCGAACCATGCCCCACCCAGATGGCCTGATTGGGTTCCCCTTTGCCACACATGGGGGTGCCATACATGGCCCAGGATTCCTGATCGCCCACCTGGACCAGATTCTGCCAGAATTGCAGGGTCGTGCCCCGGTAATTAGGATTTCGGAGCGTCTTCGTCAGTTGCCCCTGCTCAATCAGACGGGCATATTCACAGCCAAACTGGAATTTGTAGCGCTGGTCATCGATCGACCAGGAGCGGTTCGATTCCATATATACCCCCTGCTCGATGCTGCCAATCAACTCAGCCAGAGGGGTGGTTCCCGGTTCTAGATTCAGGTTGGCCATCCGATCGATCGGGGGCCGATTCCAGGAACAGGCGCGGGTACAGGCCACTCCTGGCAGCCCACTGCGGGTCTGACTTTCCAGCCCACCGATGCCCCGCAGGAGTTTTCCTCCCTGAATCAGATACTCCCGACTGGCAGGAGTCCCCGTATCATCGAAGTTGTAGCTGGCCAGTTCTCCCGGCACCGTGGGGTCAAAGGTGACATTCATCAAAGGCGACCCATAGGTGAGCTGGCCGAAGTCCTCTGGCTTGACAAAACTGCCCCCCGCATAGTTGCGTTCATCCCCCAGAATCCGGTCCAGCTCCAGAGGGTGGCCGATGCTCTCATGGATCTGCAACATCATCTGGTCGGGGGCCAGGACCAGGGTGGTGGTCATGGTAGGACAATCTTCTGCCGCCAGCAGTTCAACCGCCTGTTCTCCCGTGCGTCGAACTCGCTCCCACAAATCAGGCTCGGGAAAGAGTTCGGCTCCACCCTGGTAACAGTGGGAAAGCCAGCCATTCTGGGTGCGGCGCTGAACGATCGCCCCATCCTGAGCCGTCGCCCCATAATCCGTCGCCATTTTGAGAAATTTCTGGTACACCTCAGAGCCATTACTGCTAATCAACCAGGATTCTGCTTCTGTGGTCATCACCATGGCGGTGGTCTGTACGATCTGGTCCGAGACCTTCAAGGTCTGACAGATCTTGGCCAGCAGATCGTTGATCTCCCCAGCACTGAGCACCTCCAGGGGCTTTAAGAATGGGGAAATATATTGTCCCGTCACTTTAGGCCGTGCTGTTTCCGTCAAGCGATGGATGCCCCACTCAGCCGCTGCTTTGGCCTGCTGGTAGGCCATTTGGGCCGCCAGGCGAATCGGCGCTGCCTGGAAAGAATTCGTGGCTCCATAGCCGATCTGGCCATTGACGAGAACCTCCACCATGACACCCTGGTTGTCCGATCGCCCATTCGATCGGGGCAACCCATCTCGAAAGGAACGGGTGGTTTCCGTTTCCCGTACCGCCCGCAAACCCACCCAATCCACTGGCAGGTCAAGCGAGGCTAACACCTGCGAGAGTTGATCCAACATAAAACATCCCCTTTGGATACCAGTGGGGGCACATAGCCTGTGCCCATACCTGACCGTGCGCCCATGATAATGCACCGATTCTAATCAAGGATCGGAAGCATGAATCACCATTCTTTATCGATGCCAGCGGGTACCATCGGCACCATCAATCAAGGTAATTCCCTGGGCTTTCAACTCGTCCCGAATCCGATCGCCCTCTTTCCAGTTCTTGGCCTTGCGGGCCTCCGTCCGTTGCTGGATCAGAGCTTCGATGGCTGCATCAGTCCAGCCTGCAATCAATTCGGGTGTTCCGGCCCCAGCACGAGCAGCGGCAGAGTCAGGTTGCAGGACTTGTGCTTCGGGTTTGGCGGTTAACCCTAACACTTGGGCCAGGCAGACCAGGGTGAACCACTCGCGCTCCAGGACCTGAGGGTCCGTTTTTGTTTTCCCCTCATGGACGAGCAGGTTCCCCTCCTTCCGTAAGTCCTTCGCCAAGTCAAAAAGCACTGCCAGGGCACCAGCAGTATTGAAGTCATCATCCATAGCGGCTTGGAATTGTGTTACTGCTGGACTGCCTGACGGCACTCGCATGTGGGCGGGATCGCCAAAGGTGGCATCCCCCCGATCGGGCCACTGCAGATCCTGGCCAAAGTTGTAGCCAAACAATAATCCTTCCCTGAGCGTCTGCCAGCCATTGGTGGCAGCGGCCATGGCTTCTTCTGTGAAGTCGATCGGCTGCCGGTAGTTGGCCTGCAGGACGAACAGCCGCACCACCATGGGGTCATACACCTCCAGCAAGGCCCGGATCGTGGTGAAGTTCTTCAGGGACTTGGACATTTTGTCCCCCCTGATTTTCACAAAGCCATTGTGCAGCCAGTAAGTGGCAAGGGGTTGGGCAAGGGCCGCTTCCGATTGGGCAATTTCATTCTCGTGGTGGGGAAACACCAGGTCTTCGCCACCGGAGTGGATGTCAATGCGATCGCCCAGCAACTCCCGCACCATGGCCGAACATTCGATATGCCAGCCCGGGCGTCCCTGACCCCAGGGAGACTCCCAAAAAGGTTCCCCCGGTTTGGCCGCCTTCCAGAGAGCAAAATCCATAGGATGATGCTTTTTTGTCTCTGGTTCTTCACTCAGTCGTCCACTGGCCCCCGCTTCCATCTGCTCCAGGTGCCGCCCAGAAAGCTTGCCATAGCTGGGAAACCGTTCTACCGCATAATACACATCCCCTCCAGCAGCATAGGCGTAGCCGCCCTCAATCAGGGTTTTAATCAGATCGATCATCTGGGGGATGAATTCAGTAGCTTTGGGATAGGCGTCTGCCCGCTGAATATTGAGCTGATCCATATCGACAAAGTACTCATCGATATAGGTTGCAGTTACCTGATCCCAGGGTTTCTGTTCTTCCTTCGCCCGGTTGATAATTTTGTCATCAATATCCGTGAAGTTCTGAATGTAGCGCACGTCATACCCACACCATTGCAAGTATCGCCGGACCACATCCCAGACGATGTAAGAGCGGGCATGACCCAAATGGCAGTAGTCGTAGACGGTGACCCCACAGCAATACATCCGCACTTGACCGGCCTCCAGGGGTTCAAAGGCTGCTTTGCCACGAGTCAGCGTGTTGTAGAGTGTGAGTACCATAACAATGGGAAATTATTAAGATCAAAGTAATGCCATAGGGCATCGAATCTTGATGCTAGCATTGGATTGCTGACAGCTTCCTAACCATTTTTTCAGACATTTTGAGCGATCGCTTATGCCATCCGTAGCCAGTTCCCCCAGCCAGACCATGGACGCTCCCAAACATGGCCTGCCCGTTACCATCATCACCGGCTTTCTTGGGAGCGGCAAAACCACCCTCCTGAACCACATTCTCACCAATCAGGAAGGGGTGAAGACAGCGGTGCTGGTAAATGAATTTGGTGAGATTGGCATTGACAACGAACTGATTGTATCCACAGACGACGACATGGTGGAACTCAGTAATGGCTGTATCTGTTGCACCATTAATAGCGACTTACAGGATGCCGTTTACAAAGTCCTGGAGCGGGAAGATAAAGTCGATTATATGGTGGTCGAAACCACTGGCCTGGCTGATCCCCTGCCGGTTGCTCTTACCTTCCTGGGCACGGAACTGCGGGACCTGACCCGGCTGGACTCCATCATCACCGTGGTGGATGCGGAGAATTACAGCCTGGATCTGTTCAATAGTCAGGCGGCCCATAATCAGATTGCCTATGGCGACATTATTCTCCTGAATAAGGCCGACCTCGTTGATCCGGCTGATCTGGATCTGCTGGAAGTCAAGATTCGGGATGTGAAAGAAGGAGCCCGAATTCTCCGTACAGTGAAAGGAGATGTGTCCTTACCCCTGATCCTGAGCGTGGGGCTGTTTGAATCCGATCGGTATTTTGAGACAGACGATAAAGCCGAGGGCCATGATCACCATGACCATGACCACGATCACCATGACCATGACCATGACCACGCCCATGCCCATCATGGGCACGACGAGCAGGATCACTCAGCCTGTGACCATGACCATGGCCACTGTGAACATGACCATGACCATCACCACCATTCCGATCACCTGGAGATGGATGGCTTCACCTCGATTTCCTTCCAGAGTGACAAGCCCTTTGCGATTAAGAAGTTTCAGAACTTTCTGGATCACCAACTACCTGAATCGGTCTTCCGCGCCAAAGGGATTCTCTGGTTTGATGAGAGTCCCCGTCGTCATATCTTCCATCTCAGTGGTAAACGCTTCACCATGGACGATGAGGATTGGAAAGGCCAGCCCAAAAATCAACTGGTGTTAATTGGCCAGAACCTGGATCATGCAACCCTAAGAGCCCAGTTGGAAGCCTGTTTGGGGCCAAAATCATCGCGAGGTAAGGGGTTTGGCAAGTAGCCTGGACAATCCGCTATTTTTGATCGGCCTTGCCATTATTGTGCTGAGCAGCCTCGTTTCCTTCTTTTGCTTCATCCGGGTGCTGATCTGGATGTTCCAAAACGATGAAACCACATGGGGAACGGTTTGTCTCGTACTGACTTTTCTGAGCGGCCTTGGCCCCCTGATTGGCTATGTTCTTGGCTGGACACTCCCCAGGGAAGGCCAATTGCGACCCACCATGGGCATCTGGACCTTGTCCATTGTCGTTACGATCGTGGGTACCATCCTCGTGATCGCCACCTCTGGGGCAATCACGACCCAATAATCTCCAGACATCGCACACAACACCCCTATCCCAACTTACAGGCGTTGCTTACAATGCCTCTATCCCATCCATTCATTTCATTGGCATCATCCACGGAATTTCATGACGACTGATTTGACTTGCCTGCTGATCCTGACCCTCTGGACCTTACTCCTGAACCATATTCCCGCCGTGGCCCGAATTACTAAAGGTGGCGTTGCCTGGGGCCTCAGTAATCGCGAGGTGATGCCAGAGGTGGCACCCTGGGTGGGACGGGCCGATCGGGCCCAGCGCAACCACCAAGACAACCTGGCCCTGATTGCGATCGTCATCCTGATTGCCCAAATCACCGGCCAGGCTGACGGGATCACGGCCATTTCGTCCATCATTATGGTGGTTTCCCGCATCCTGCACGGTCTCACCTACATAGCTGGCAATCCGCTGCTGCGATCGACCGCCTACTTTGTCTCCATCCTGGCCCTGCTGACGATCGTCTGGCGCATTCTGACTTAGGGCTCAAGTCTTGCTACCCTCTGACCAGATCCCCCCAGCCCTGGGATAACTCAGGACTGCGGCCAAACCAGCCCTTCGCTACAATAAAAACATGAGTAGGTCAACCAGGGTGGGATCACTACGACAGGTCTCTGTTTGTCAACATACCAACTGTCTCCAAAATGGCTCGTCGGAGGTTTTAGGGGCTTTTGAAGCTCAGCCTATTTCGGGGGTTACGGTTTGTGCAACGGGATGTCTGGGGCAATGCAATATGGGACCAACCGTGCATATCGAGCCGGATCAGACCTGGTACTGCCGGGTTAAGCCCCAGGATGTACCGGAAATTGTCGATCGGCACCTGCAAGGCAATGAACCCGTGAAAAGATTGTTGCATCCCCGCTTTCATCCTCAATTTATCGAGTGAGGGCGTCAGGTGTTCCATCCCAGGGCAGACAGGCAACTGTCCTGTTTTGTCCCAGTCGTCAACCCCGTAAGGAAGTCAGTAGTTTTTAACCCCAGGGGCTGGCGATGTGATACTATCCCTGTTGCATACAGATTGTAATAATTGAGCTGTGAGACCCCTTGCCTCGGACTAAAATTGTTGCCACGATCGGCCCTGCTACCAGCACTCCCGATGTTCTTCGTGCCCTGATCGGAGCGGGAGCTACAACGCTACGGCTCAACTTTTCCCATGGCACCCACGATGACCACCAGCGAAGCATTCGTCTGATTCGTCAAATTTCCTTTGAGTTAAATCAACCCGTTGGGATTCTACAAGATTTGCAAGGCCCTAAGATTCGCCTGGGTAAGTTTATAGATGGCCCCATCACTCTGAAGAAAGGGGATCCCTTTATCCTCACTAGTCGGGATGTGACCTGTAACCAGGAAATTAGCACCGTCACCTATGAGCCTCTGGCCGATGAAGTGCCTTCAGAGTCCCGCATTCTGCTGGATGATGGGCGGGTCGAAATGGTGGTGGAAACAGTCGATCGACCCCAGCGCGATCTCCATTGCCGGGTCACTGTGGGTGGGGTCCTCTCCAATAGCAAGGGGGTCAACTTCCCTGGGGTTTACCTCTCAATTAAAGCCCTGACGGATAAGGACCGGCGGGACTTGATGTTCGGTCTGGACCAGGGTGTAGATTGGGTAGCCCTGAGCTTTGTTCGTAATCCTCAAGACATTCTGGAAATTAAGGAACTGATTTCTAGTGCCGGGAAACAGGTGCCTGTGATCGCCAAGATTGAGAAGCATGAGGCGATCGAACAGATGGAGGCCATTCTTTGCATCTGTGATGGCGTCATGGTAGCTCGAGGGGATCTGGGGGTAGAGCTTCCGGCAGAGGATGTCCCGGTTCTGCAGAAACGTCTGATTGCCACAGCCAACCGGCTGGGTATTCCCGTGATCACGGCCACCCAGATGCTAGATAGCATGGTCAGTAATCCCCGACCAACCCGGGCTGAAATTTCCGATGTGGCCAATGCCATTCTGGATGGGACTGATGCCGTGATGCTGTCCAATGAAACTGCGGTCGGTAAATATCCGGTGGAAGCCGTAGAAACCATGTCCCGAATTGCCACCCGGATTGAGCAGGAAAAACATGTCCGCAATCTGGAAGAAGATACGGGACGATCGATCACCAATGCCATTAGTCAGGCCGTCGGGCATATCGCGGGGCAGTTGGGGGCTGCTGCCATCATGACCCTGACCAAGACGGGAGCAACAGCCCGTAACGTTTCTAAGTTTCGGCCTCAAATCCCAATTCTGGCTGTCACCCCCCATGTGGATGTGGCTCGACAACTACAACTGGTCTGGGGTGTGAAACCCTTGCTGGTGTTAGATTTACCCAATCAGGTTCAGACGTTTCAGGCAGCTATCAGTGTCGCCCAGGAGAAGCTGCTTCTGGCAGAGGGCGATCTGGTTGTGCTGACGGCAGGAACCCTCCAGGGGGTCGCTGGTTCCACAGACCTGATTAAGGTAGAAGTGGTGACCGCTGTTCTGGGTAAAGGCACTGCCATTGGGCAACAAGGGTCCATCAGTGGTCGGGCCAGGGTCGCCCACAGCAACATAGAGATCAGTAATTTCAACCCTGGAGAAATTCTGGTAGCCCCCCGCACCAGCATGGATTTTGTCGATGCCATTCGCAAAGCCGCCGGAATTATTACAGAAGATGACAGCCTCACCAGTCATGCAGCAGTCATTGGCTTGCGCCTGGGTGTCCCAGTTATTCTGGGAGTAAAAAATGCAACGTCCGTAATTCGAGATGGGGCAATTCTGACGCTGGATATGCAACGGGGCTTGGTTTATTCTGGCACCGTAGGTCCAGCTCAAAATGACACAGCATCAATGATTTAGCCTGGTCAATCATGATTTAAATTCTATGTCGCTGACCGTGAGCTTGCCTACACACAGGTTTCTTTTAAGACCTGGTTAAGAAAAAAGCCAGGAGATTTCACGGATTTTCCGAGATAACTCGCTGTTCTTCGTTGAGAAGACCCCGGTAAGATTGCTTGCATAATCCAAATTCTCTGTCGCCATCACTCCGTGATTCTGCACCAGGAATACTTAACTGATTATGCTGCACATCAGCAACCTTCCCCTCGGCTTGACCTCAATTTTGGAAGATTTACCCCTCCATAATATTCAGGTTGAGTTGGATTGTTCAGGCTCGAAAGTGATTAAAATTTTTGAGAAAAATCCTTTTCTCCCAGGTATCGTTCTCGTAGAACAGGGAGAATTTCGTGGGATGGTTTCGCGGCGTCAGTTTTTTGAGAGTATGAGCCGCCCCTATAGTCTGGATTTATTCTCAAAACGACCTATCCGGACTTTATATGAATTCACCCCCTCGGACGCCCTGACCTTCCCTGGGGAAATGTCCATTGTCAATGCCACCCGTCAGGTTCTCAGTCGCCCCCAGACTGACCTATATGAACCGATCATCGTTTTGACCCGGCAGGGAGTTTATAAAATCCTAGATGCCCAGAAGCTGCTGCTGGCCCAGTCCCAAATCCACTTGTTGACGATCTCGGCTCTGGAAGAGAGTCAGGAAGCCCTCTCCCAGGAAAAAGAATTAGCCCAGGTCACCTTACAGTCCATCGGGGATGCAGTCATTACCACTGACGCCCAGGGGCGGATTGAATCGTTAAACCCAATGGCCGAAAAGTTAACGGGTTGGACGGCTGCCGCAGCCTACCATCAACCTCTCACAGACGTATTTTGTGTGATTGACGAAGTAAGCCGCCAACCCGTGGCCAATCCTGTCACCACTCTGCTGCAGCATGGTCTTGCACTTGAGCAGGCTGAACATAAGGTCTTGATCGCGAGGGAAGGGCATGAAGTGGCGATCGATGATTCAGCAGCTCCCATTTATTCCCGGACTGGGCTACCCATTGGTGCAGTCCTAGTATTTCGAGATGTGACCCGATCCCGCCGGATGGCTCACCAACTCTCCTGGCAGGCTACCCATGATGCTTTGACGGGGTTGGTGAATCGCCACGAATTTGAACGGTGCCTGGAACAAGCTACCGATCTGGCGCGTCTGGAAGAGCGCCGCCATACCCTGTGCTATATGGACCTGGATCACTTCAAAATCATCAACGATACCTGCGGGCACCACGCTGGGGATGAGTTGCTGCGTCAGGTCACCCACCTGCTTCAGACCGAAATTCGAAAAACGGATACCCTGGCCCGTCTGGGTGGGGATGAATTTGGCCTGCTGCTCTATGAATGTTCGGTCGCAGAGGGGCTCCAGGTGGCAGAAAACCTCTGTCATCGCGTCAAAGATTATTCCTTCTTCTTCGAAGACCACACGTTCCATATTGGGGTCAGTATTGGTCTGGTAGAAATTCAACCAGACTACTGCAATCCGAGCCATGTGTTACGCGCTGCAGATACAGCCTGTTACGTTGCTAAACGGGGAGGCCGCAACTGTGTGCAAGTGTTTCAACAGACTCAGATGGGAAAAGTCGATCATGCCTCGATCGGGAGTGCCATTTTAGAATCTGCCCGATAAAGTGAAGAAGCATGTTATGCAACGCGCTACGGTTGCTCTCTCCCGTCCAAATTGGTATCAGTGCTGATGCAAGGGTCGTAAAAAATGCTTAAGCAGATGAAATGGCTTTCCCAAAATCCCCATCTATCCCTGGCTGCCACTCTATTACTGGGGTTCAGCCTAAACATAGGAGAACCCCTGAGGGCTGAAAACCCCCCTCCGCTCCAAAAACTGTTACTGCAAAAAGAGTGTCGTCATTGTAATCTGCGCAATGTGGATCTGAGATATGCCAATTTACGGGGCGTTGATTTATCAGGGGCTGACCTGACGGAGGCCAATCTTTACCAGGCCGATTTACAGGAGTCGCGCCTGTCCAGCGCAAATTTGACGGGTGCTAACCTGATTAACGTGAATTTACTGAGGGCTGATTTACAACAAGCCAATTTGCACCGAGCCAAGTTAATTGGAGCAGATGTCCGATCGGCCCAACTGAATGGGGCCAACCTGGAGCGGGCAGACCTCAGTGAAACAGATCTGAGCAATGCAGATTTGCGAGGAGCCAACCTCAAAGAAGCCACAATGATTAGCACCACCCTCCAACAATCCCTGCTGTGTGGAGCAGTGATGCCGACGGGCTATACCTTCAAACGGGGCTGCGAGAACAAAAGCACGGAAAGGTAACCGCATAGACCCAGCTTCCGTACTGTAAGATGTGGTTCAACATGTTGAAGCCCTATCTATCATCTGGGAGCAGCGATGCACAGCCACAATCCAAACCTGGAAGTCAGTCAAATCGTGGAAGGGATTTTGCGATCGGGTAAAATTAGCCGCCGGGAGTATGAGCAGCTCTCGGCAGCTATTTTGGCCGACAATAAGGTGGACGAAGAAGAGCATCGCCTGGTGAACCGGGTGTTCAATGCGATTCAAGAGGGACGTCTAAAAATTGTGGATTAAGGGTTGACCAGGACTACATAGGGAGAAGCAACGGCCTGAACTCGACCGGTACTAGCTAAAGCCTGGTAGACAAAAGCAGCAACTTCAGCCCGAGTGGCCGGACGATTTGGGTTCAATTGTCTGACTTCGGGATAGTTCACCACAATCTGCCGTTCCGTTGTAGCTGCTATGGCACTGGCTGCATAGGCTGGAATCTGGGCCACATCCTGGTAATAGTTGAGCAGGCTGGTATTGGCACTCTTCAGGTTCAAGCCACTGGCCAACGACACTAGAGCCTGGACTCTGGAGATATTCTGGTTGGGCTGGAAAGTACCATCGGGATAGCCAGAGATAAAGCCCTGTTGGGAAGCATTCCGAATCGCCTGGAGCCCCCAGTAGTTGGGAGCCAGGTCTTTGAAGCTACCTGGGGGACGACTGGCCGGGATATTGCTGAAGGCCTTGCTGACAATGATGGCATACTGGACACGGGTCACCGGCTCTTCAGGCCGGAAGGTGCCATCGGGGAAACCTGTGATAATCCCTCGGCTGGCTAAGGTTTCAATGTAGTTCCTGGCCCAGTGGTTAGTAGTATCGGCAAAGGTGGCCAGATCAGGCAACTTGATCCCAGCCACGATCGTATCTGTGGTCAGGTAAACATGCCCCAGCACTTTATCCTTAAACACACGCTTAGTTAACCGCCAGCCCGGAACCAGGTTAATTTTGACAAATTGGCCTGCCGGAGGCAGACCGTTGGTGCGGCCCAGCAGCAACACCGGTGCTTTGCGATCGCCCCCCACATTTGTCCCAATCAAAAGCAGTTCATTATTCTGCCGGACAATGCTGAGCGCATACATGAGCCCTAAATCTCTCCCCGCCATCCGAATCGAGTACCCGTTGCTATCCGTACTCCGAGAACAGATGCGGGTAAAATCAAATTGCAGTAGCAAAGGGTCCACAATAACTGGATTGGAACCACTCTCAGCCCAGCAGTTTTTCTGAAAAGATAACTGTTCAACAATCAATAATTGATAGTTACCGGTGTTCCCGATCGGGGAGGCAATGAGAACAAACTTACTGGAATCAACTTCTTCCTGGCCAAAAAATTGAGCAACCGCAGCGCCAGAGGGCTGCCATCTGCCTGCGAGGTCCAGAGAAGGTAGAGGCCAATTGAGCGTGAGCGCCAGGGCAGCGGAGGTAAGTCCAAGGTTGAGTAGGTGCCGTTTCATGGTGGTTATATCCAAGGAAAGCAGGAAGGCTAGGGCAGCCACTAGATAGGATAGCGCCTGACGTTCCTGAATCGGGGGCCATGCAACAATCTTGCAACTGTTCATCAGTAACGACCTGCTGCAATAGCTATTGTTCCCAGCGTTTTTTATGGGTGAAGCTTGACTGAAAGTGTAAAATCTTCGAGAGAGACTGGGCAATCTATGAGCATCAGTAACCAGGACACTCACAGGAAAGTTCAACCCTCTCGTCAGGACGCATCCCCTTCCGACCTTAGTTGACCGGCCCCAGTTTAACCATTCCCTTTTGAGTTGAGTCGGAGGCAAGGCTCTTGCAGTTGTATCCCTATCTGCTCACTTAGCCTGGGTTGCTATTCCCGATTCTGGAGTCTCGACATGGAGTCTCAACATATGGATCAGAACCGACGAGAATTGCGTCGTGCCGCCGCAAGAGCATTTCTTGATTCCCTGGATGCCTTACAGGAAACCCTGGATCTCACAGAACTGGAGACGGCTGAATTGTCATCCAGCGGGACACCGCATCGTCCAGCCGCACCATTGCCGCCGCCAGCAGAGGCTGGTGGCAAAGCAGAAGCGACTGATCAACCCCCCGTTACCGCTCCCCAACCTGGTAACCCGGAAGTCAAAAAAAAACCGCTGCCTCAGAATACTTCCAATGCGTTGAATCTGGATGACCTGGAACAGGCGATCGCCGATATTGACCAATTCATGCAGGCGCGCAATTCCCAGGGGCAGGGTTAAACCCTCGTTGTCGTTGCACCTCGTAGAGAATCAGAGCCGCTGCGATCGTCACATTTAAAGACTCCACCCCCGGACTCAGGGGAATCCTCACAGGTCGATCGGCCAGAGCCACCACTTCCGGCAACAAACCGGCTCCCTCATTGCCCAGAACGATCAAGGTTGGGGGACGTAGATCGACCTGCCAATAGGTGAGATCAGCCGTAGGGACAGTGGCAAGCACCTGGAACCCCTGCCCCCGACTGTGCTGCAGGGTCATCCGTAGATCTGGACTAACCGCCATGGGGAGACGAAACCATTGTCCGGCAGAGGCCCGCATGACTTTAGGATGATCCAGGTCCACGCTATCGTGGCTGAGCCAGAGCCCCTCTGCACCGGCTGCCGCTGCTGTGCGGATGATACCTCCCAGATTACCCGGATCTTGAATCGTGGCCAGAGCCAGCCCCAAAGTTGTGATCGGTAGCTGCCTTAGAGGTGGCTGCCGCTCTGCTATGGCCAGGATGCCATCCGGCTCAACCGTTGTCGCGATCGCCTTCATCACCGCTGGACTCACCCGTTCTGATCTCGGGGTCTGCTGACAGAGTTGGGCCCAAATCTCGGGATGGCGGCCCTGCCAGGACTCGGTGCTGCAGACCGTGTGCAGTGGATAGCCCGCAGCCAAAGCCTCCTGAATTAAATGGGTTCCTTCCAGGAGAAACATCTGCTGCTCATGGCGGGCTCTAGCCTGGTGCAATTTTCGAATTTGCTTGACCAGAGAATTTTGCAGACTGGTGAGCATTGATTAAACTTTTAGTATAAAGATGAATTTTTGATAAGAAAACCTAACGATAATGTCATTACCCTCGATCGAGGTCAAGTTAAGCGTGTCCCGATCTCGGAGTATAGCCATCCAGGCTCAAGCCATACCGCTAAGAACTGGGCAGTGGCAGGTTTTCTTCGGGTGCTGCTGGACATCAAGGCCACCCATCCACAGTCTAATTGCAGTTTAATCGGGATAAAAAATTTTCCTCCCGATTAATAAACCAAGAGGAAAGCAGACAAGATCTGGCTAATGCGGAACCCGGGACTTGAACCCGGAAGTCTTTGCAGACACTAGAACCTGAATCTAGCGCGTCTACCAATTCCGCCAGTTCCGCATATCAAAGTCACAATCTCTAATGATTCCAGAGTTCAGCTTATTCGTCAACTACTGTGATCGGAAAGATGAGAGGTTGTTAACCTAATTTTATCTGATTCAGGCGTTCAGAAAGATGGACATCTGCCGGGATTCCGGTAAGATTGAGACCAAATCCAAGAATTTACACAAGTATAAATTGACTCCGGAGGGTAGGGTTATCATTTCCGCTCGTACATCACCAGAAAGCTACTCTCAACCTGAAGAGGACAAGTCTGTTCTACGCGTCTGGGGCAAATCCCCTCTGCAAGGGCAGGTTAAGATCAGCGGGGCTAAGAATTCAGCTCTGGCCATTATGGCAGGTGCCTTGCTGTGCCCTAAGGACTGTCACCTGCGTAATGTCCCGACCCTGGTGGATGTTTCCCGTATGGGAGAGATCCTGACCGCCCTGGGGGTCAAACTGAAGCGAAATAACGACATCCTGGAGATAGATGCTCGTCACATTGGGCAATCTAAGGCTCCCTACGAACTGGTTAGCCAGCTACGGGCCAGTTTCTTTGTCATTGGTCCTCTCCTGACACGCCTGGGAGTAGCACGGGTGCCTATGCCCGGTGGTTGTGCGATCGGGGCCCGTCCGGTAGATTTACATGTTCGCGGTCTGCAGGCCATGGGAGCCGATGTCCAGATCGAGCATGGTACGGTGCATGCCTGTATCCCTGGTAACAGCCGCCGCTTGAAAGGGGCACGGATTTACCTGGATTATCCCAGTGTTGGTGCAACAGAAACCTTGATGATGGCAGCCACCCTGGCCGATGGGGAAACCATCATTGAGAATGCAGCCCAGGAGCCGGAAGTGGTTGACCTGGCTAATTTCTGTCGAGCTATGGGAGCCCGGATTCGAGGGGCTGGAACCAATACGATCGTCATTTCTGGCGTTCCCAGCCTGCATTCAGTGGATTATTCCATCATTCCGGATCGAATTGAAGCTGGAACATTCCTGGTGGCGGGTGCGATCACCCACTCGGAGTTCAGTCTGGCACCGATCGTGCCGGAACATCTGACAGCAGTGATTGCCAAACTGCGGGCGATCGGAGCCCAGATTCTGGAAGAAGGCCCTAATCGGCTGCGGGTGATTGGCTCTCCAGAACGCCATCGAGCGACAGATATCGAAACCCTTCCCTATCCAGGTTTTCCGACAGATATGCAGGCTCAATTTATGGCCCTGCTGACCCTGAGTGATGGAGATAGCGTGATTTCGGAGACGGTATTTGAAAATCGGCTCCGTCATGTAGCTGAGTTAAGTCGGATGGGGGCAGACATCCGGGTGAAGGGCAACCATGCCATTGTGCGTGGCGTACCCATGCTTTCGGGAGCCCCTGTGCTGGCTACCGATCTGCGGGCTTCGGCGGCTCTGGTGCTAGCAGCTCTGGCTGCTGACGGCCAAACCACGATTCATGGCCTCCAGCATCTCGATCGGGGCTACGACAACATTGAAGGCAAACTCCGACAATTGGGAGCCCGTCTAGAGAGAGCTCAGGCAGAAAATGTCGATCCGGCGATGTTTCAGCTACAACCTAAGTAGGGATGCAAGTTATTGCACCTCTGCTGGATAGGGTTTTTCCCTAACCGGTATGTAGCCTTCATCGTTTCTGTTTACCATGTCTACCCTGAAAACTCCCCTGATCGGCCTCCGGGCCGATCACTTTCGCCATCCCCTGGATCTGGAAGCGACCAGAGCCCTAAAGCAAATTCCCGGCCTGGATCTGCTGGTACGGAATCTGCTCGGATCCCTGGCTGAACAGGTCTTTTATCTGGAGAACATCGCCTCCAGTATTCTGGTCAGCGATCGACAGATGCCCCAACTGCACACCCTTTTACAGGAGGCCTGCCAAATTCTTGATTTGGAGCCTCCTGAGCTCTATGTCCGGCAAAATCCAGTCCCGAATGCCTACACCTTCGCTATTCGCGGAAAGCAGCCCTTCATCGTGATTCATACCTCCCTGTTGGAACTTCTGACCCCAGAGGAAACCCAGGCCGTGATTGCCCATGAACTGGGCCATCTGAAATGTGAGCATAGTGTGTATCTGACCCTGGCCAATCTCATCATTCTGGCAGCCGGACAATTGCCCAATTTGGGCGGTCTGCTAGCCCAGGCCCTGCAAACCCAGATTCTCGAATGGGTCCGGTGCGCAGAGTTCACCTGTGATCGGGCCGCCCTACTGGCGACTCAGGACCCTCGGGTGATGATGTCTACTCTGATGAAATTAACGGGTGGCTCCCCATCTCTGGTCTCCCAGCTCAACCTGGAGGCCTTCATCGACCAGGCCCGCGCCTATGATCAGATCAGCCTGACCGAAATGGGAGAGATGTTGAAACAGGCTCAGACTGCAGCTCGGACCCATCCCGTGCCAGTTTTGCGCGCCCGGGAAATCGATCGTTGGGCTGGGAGTCAGGCTTATCAAACATTGCTCCATCACCGTTCGATTCAGTATAATAATGAAGCTAAACCTGTGGGCGGGTGGCGAAACTGGTAGACGCATCAGACTCAAAATCTGACGCCGCAAGGTATGGGAGTTCGATTCTCCCCCTGCCCATTCTCTGTTTTCCGGAGGGAGGATGGTTCCATGGCCAGACAATTGAAGCGGTGGGAGTCTCCCCGCAAAGAGGGGCGTAACTCCAAGGGCAAAGGCGGCTCAGCTCGCCAACGTCAGGTTCGCAAGCAAACGCAAGTTCTGCGACAGCGATTAAAAGAACAAGGTGACGCTAACTCTAAAAGCCAGCGTCCTAAGGGGGGAGAAGGTCAATCTTCTCCCCTTATTTTTTGCCAAAATTTAAGCCTAGACACACCAGTACAGCCTGGAACAACTCTCAACGCCCCCGATTTTCTGCAGGTGCGGGAATTCCTCCTGAGTGACGCGAAAGAACCGAACCTGTCTGGATTCCAGTCCTTGGTAAGCTGAAAGCAAGGTTGAAGCAGGTTAGCGGATACCGAACAACATCAATTCAGAAGAAGTTGACCGAGGAGGTTGGTATTATGACTCTGATTCGCTGGGAACCGTTTCGGGAAATTGATACCCTTCAACGAGAAATGAACCGTCTCTTTGAGACACTCACTCCGACAACACCCAACGGTACAGCCTTTGTGCCCGCAGCAGAGATGCGTGAAACGCCAGAAGCCGTGCTTCTGAAAGTTGAATTACCTGGCATGGAGCCCAAAGATCTGGAGGTGCAGGTGATGGCAGAGGCTGTCTCGATCAGCGGTGAACGCAAGACCGAAACCAAGACGGAAGAAAAGGGCGTGATGCGCTCCGAGTTCCGCTACGGCAGATTCCAGAGAGTGATTCCTTTGCCGGTTCGAGTTCAGAACACCTCTGTTCAAGCCGAGTATAAGGATGGCATCTTAAACCTGACTCTGCCCAAAGCGGAAGAAGAAAAGAACCGAATTGTCAAGGTCAGCTTGAACTAGGATCACTGGGCATCTGTCCAGCGTCAAGGCTAAGCCGAGATCGCCTGCAAGGGACAGCCTGGGACGGCTGAGTAGTCCCCCAGGAGGAGTCCCCACTGACCGATAACAATCGGCTATAGTTCAGGGTAGAGGATTCGAAAGAGCCTCCTCTACCCTGGGTTCGTTGGATGGAAGCGAGGATGGTAAGGTGCGATCGGGTGGAACCAATCCACCTTCAAACTAATGTTCAGTCAATGATTAATTGACGGATAGCCAAAATCGAGGCCATTGATTTGGGTTAAATTTTGCGGGTCTTCGACCCGTCAACATTTTCCTGACGGAACAGTAAACCGGGTCATGATTGAGTACCCCTGCCCGTGAGCAGGGGCAATGCTATAGGAGGAGATGGGTTGATGGCTGCGACCGACTTCAAAGACTACTATGCCGTTCTGCAGGTGAATAAAACTGCCAGCACGGACGATATTAAGAAGGCGTTCCGCAAATTAGCCAGGCAGTATCACCCTGATGTGAATAATAACAACCGGGAAGCAGAAGCACGATTCAAGGAAATCAACGAAGCCTATGAAGTGCTGTCTGACCCGGAAAAGCGCCAGAAATATGACCAGTTTGGTCGCTATTGGAAACAAGCGGACCAGGCTGGAGCCGCAGGCTGGGGAGGTGCCCCCAGTAGTGGGTTCGACAATTTCGAATTTGGCCAGTATGGGAGCTTTGAAGAATTTATCGATGCCCTGTTAGGGCGTTTCAATACCAGTACCACTGCCAGTGGGTCACGGGCCAGTACAGGCCGATCGCGCACGCCGGGAGGATACGGCGACTTTGGGTTTGACGAGCGGGCTACTACCAGTGCCAGTTACGATCGGGAAGCGACCCTAGCCCTGACCCTGGGGGAGGCTCTGCATGGTACCTCCAAGCGGTTGAGCCTGGGCACAGAGGTGGTGGAAGTCCGGATTCCAGCAGGCACAGGGGCCGGTAAACGCATCCGCCTCCGGGGTAAAGGTCAGCCCAATCCTTTTAATCAACAGCGGGGCGATCTGTATTTGATCGTAGACCTGCAACCCCACGCCTTTTTCCAACTGGAAGGCGAAAACCTGACCTGTGAAGTGGCGATCGCACCGGATGAAGCCGTTTTAGGTGCTCAGATTGAAGTCCCCACACCCGATGGGAACGTGAAATTAAATGTCCCGGCGGGAATTCGCTCCGGCCAGTCCCTGCGTCTGCGAGGGAAAGGCTGGTTCAAGGGAGATGGAACCCGGGGCGATCAACTGATCAAGATCGTGATCGTGCCCCCGAAGGACCTGAGTCCGATCGAGAAAGAGTGTTACGAAAAAATTCGAGCCAATCGGAGCTTCAATCCTCGCAGCCACCTCCAATCCGTCAAACTGTAGCGGACCTCCCCTCTCAATCCTGCCCGATCGCTCCCTTGGTCCTCGCTGAGGGAACCATGGGACAGCCAGCAGAAATGCCCCAATCTTACAGGGCTGCGATCGCCTGCAACAGTTCCTCAATACCAGCGTTATAGGACAGGAAGGAAAACAGGTGTCGATAACGCAGCCTGCCCTGGGGATCCAGCACAAACTGAGCCGGTAGGGGAGCCCCCAGAGCCTGTCCTGTCTGGTAAACCTGGAAAACTGCACAACTGGAATCGGTCAGCAATGGCATCTGTAACCCCAGATCCCTGGCCACAATCCGACTCTGGCGCTCATCCGTGCTGGTGATCATGAGTAGTTCTGCACCCAGATCCAGAATGCGATCGTAGTTTTCATTCAACGCCTTAATGTGGGGATAGCAAAAGGGACAGTATTGCTTCTCCGTAAAAATGCGCGTGAAGGCGAGTAGAACTGGCCTATTCCCCCGATATTGGGACAATTGAACCAGCCCTCCCTGGGTCACATCAGTCAGGGTAAAGTCAGGGGTTGGTTCTCCCAATTGCAGTTGATTGGTCGCCGGAATAGGAAATAAATGATTGAAAAAGCGCTGATTAAACAAACCACTGAAATCATTGGAAGTCAGCATTATCCTTACCCTCTGTACAATTACAGCTTAACAGGGCACTTTGAACTTTGATTCCCGTCCCATTGACACGAATTTGCTCAGATCTGAGCAAATTATTGATGGTGCTCCTCTGAGGGACTCTCATCAGGCATCGGTGACCCATCAGGAACATCTTTCTGGTAATTTAAGTCCGATCGCATCAAGTCGATCGCCTGCTTCACTGAACTATCTGAGCACAGCTTTTCCCTGTTGACATCTGTGGCACACCCTAGCGTTAAGCCTGAAATAGCCATCTTTCTATCCTGAGATAGAGCCAGAAGTGAATTCCAGACCGAAGACAATTCAGCATGTCAGCATCAATTTTTAAACTGAGATAGACGTTTGAAGGAGAATTACATGGATCGTTTCCCTGGTTTGTCATCAGCAAGCGCGTTACTGGTGGCAGTAGGTATGGTGTCTGGAGCCGTAGCTCCCCTGGTCGCTCCTGCACCGGCAGGAGCCGTAGCCATTACAAATGGGGAATACAGCGGATTTGTTCAAGGCAGTTCCCGAATTTTCACCTTCCGCAATCAATCGAAGCGGAATAGTCCCTTTGAAAAAGCACGGGGCGAAGAGTACACCTTCACGGCCAGAGCTGGGGATGAACTGGAATTCCAGGTTGATCCCGAAGATGGGAGCACCTTACAGACCATTCTAGTCCTGATTGCGGTCCAGACTGGTAAACAGGTTGTCTTTGTTGATAAGGGCAATATGGTGCGCTATAAGGCCCCTACGGCTGGGGCTTATAAATTGCTGGTACTGGCTAAAGGAAATACTCGCGGCAGATATATTCTCTATTCAGAAGGCATCGGTCAGGCTGCCGTTGCCGCTCAACCCGATCAGATTATGGCTGACGTGTTGAAACTCCGGGTTGTAGGCTGTGGTGTCCCCAATGTGGCTCGTGTCAAGTTTGGGAACGAAGAGCGCTGCACCCGCGATATTGATCCGGGCCTCTACACCTATGATGACGCCTCTCGCAGTCTGAAAATTGTGGATACTCGCCGGGACACGATCGGCCAACGCCTGCAACTCAGTATGCTGGAGAAGTGCCCCCCGGCTGGCACAACGACCGTGAAGATCAATGTTCTGGACCCCCAGGATGGCCAGCGGTATGTCTATTGTGCCACCCCAAACCGTTATGTGTCCGCCGGTGAGTATAGCTACGATCTGACCGCCGATCGATTGCAGCCTGTAACCACAGGTTCAACACCCACCACACCTACCACGACTCAATCCGATGAACGACGGGTGTTACTGCAGCGGGACTATGGGCTAACCACTCTGGATGCCTGTCCCACCCAACGCACCTCCCTGGTCGTGGTCGCTTTTCCCGATCCCAGTCAGGCCACTCAGGGCTATGTCTACTGTGCTCAGCCAAACCGATTGGTCCAGGCTGGCGAATATGTTTACAACAACAAGACGGGCGATCTGGAAGTTGCCCGTAAAGCCGAACAGTGCACCGTATCCTTGGGCGGTGTTTGTATTGTGAAATAATAACTTAATGCCCGTAGAGAGGCGATTAATCGCCTCTCTACGGGCATTAGGTTATTACTATCCCACCCTAAATGATGGTTTTATCGGGGATGACGGCATTTTTCAACACCACGACAATGCCGCTGCGGATGTAAAAGCCCAGGCTTTCCCGATCGGCTTCCTCCACCCGATCCTTGTTGATAATCTGCACATCACAACCAATGCGCGCATTCTTATCAATGATGGCCCGCCGCACGGTGGTGTTGGCACCAATTCCTACAGGAATCGCACTGTTTTCATCGTTGGACTTCCGTTCTGCAAAGGGCTGGTAATAATCCGCCCCCATGATCAGAACATCTTCAATCAGGCAACCCGCTTCCACTCGCGTCCGAACACCCAAAACAGAATGGTTGATCGTGCAGCTTTTTAGAATACAACCCTCACCAATCATCGACTCTCGTATGGAGCAGTCGAGGAACTTGCTCGGGGGCAAATAACGGGACCGGGTATAAATGGGGGCTTTTTCATCATAGAAGCTGAACGGCGGCTGCGGCTGGTGGGTCAGAGCCAGGTTAGCTTCAAAGAAAGACTCGATCGTCCCGATATCTTCCCAATATCCGTTAAACAGATAAGCTTGAACATTGTAGTCTTTCGAGGATTCAGGAATAATTTCCTTGCCGAAATCAGTCCGATCGGGAGCTTCCTTCAAGAGTCTGGTGAGAACTTCTTTCTTAAAGACATAAATGCCCATAGAGGCAATGTAGGGATACCGTTTAGCCTCTGCCGATGGCAGACCCAAAATGGTGGTATCAACCTGCATCTTGGCCAGTGCCTCCCCTTTGGGTTTTTCACTGAAGTCAATGACTCGACCAGAATCATCGATCTTCATCAGACCAAAATCGGACGCCCGTCGTTCATCCATCGGCACCACTGAGAGGGTGATGTCCGCATTGGTTTCCCGATGACGCTGGACAAAATCCGCATAATCCATCCGATAGAGATGGTCCCCAGACAGGATCAGGTACTCATCCACATCCCACTCTTCCAATAGCCACAGGTACTGCCGCACTGCATCTGCCGTCCCCTGGAACCAGTTTGGATTTTCCGGTGTTTGCTGAGCCGCCAGTACTTCGACAAAACCATCCGTGAACCCGGCAAAGGTATATGCCCGAGCAATATGACGGTTCAGCGAAGCTGAATTAAACTGGGTCAGGACGTAAATCTTGAGAATTTCAGAATTGACGCAGTTACTCACTGGAATATCGATCAGGCGATATTTCCCAGCCAGGGGAACAGCGGGCTTAGCGCGCAACTTAGTCAGTGGGTAAAGGCGTGTTCCTGCTCCGCCTCCAAGGATAACTGCAAGTACTCTTTTCACAAAAAACCTCTTAACTGCCACTGTACTCCCACATCCAGTGTCTGACTGTGTGGATCAGTTGGCAAGAGGCAAAAGAAATAAAAAGGAAATCATTTGGGGGATTTTTGGAAAAGCCATTGGTCATGACTCATTGGTCAATGAGTCATTGATTTAGCGGGTACGGTTCAGTGCTGACAGAGGAATCGACCCGATCGTCACCAATGAGCCATGGGAAATGACCCATAACTTACAAACTCTTGAGATAGCTTAAAAGATCTGCCATTTCCTGATGACTGGGTTGAAACTGCGGCATAGGAGGCGTTTTGCCACTGATCACCTGTTGGATCAGGCCAATATCAGACTTCCGATCTGATATGTTTTTCAGGCTAGGCCCAACTCGCCCATCCGCCATCAATCCATGGCAACCTGAACAATTCATCTGGAAAATCGCATGCCCTTGAATCGGGTCACCAGAAAGGGTCAAAACAGCACGAATATACGGATCAGAGACTTGCCATTGGTGAATACCTAAGATTGCCAAGAAAATCACAAGGATAATCGCCAGGACGATCAAGCCGACCTGCTGCATAAGAATTTCTGGTTTGACAAGCTGGTTATCCAAAAGATCTGCCCGAAAAAACAGGAATGTTTAACTGAAGTGATAATCAATAACACTACTCTACAAAATCAAACGCCAATTGTTGAGAAGTGTTAATATTTTTTCCTATTTTTTCAGTGTGCTAGATGGGAAGGGACTGGATTAAAGGCTTAAACTGCCACAGCCCTTGCAGTAAGATGATGAAAAGTAAGGTAACAAAACTTTAGTGAGGAAATAATCGTGGTTGAGCCTCTGCTTTCAGGAATCGTTCTGGGGTTGATTCCAATTACTCTGGCCGGTTTGTTTGTGGCTGCGTATCTTCAGTACAAGCGCGGCAACCAATTGGGTTTATGAGATTCAGGGCGGGTTCTACCAACCCCATTGTCAGGGGTTTGCGTTTTACCAGACCCGCCCTCGCCCTCTGCTCCTATTCATTGCTGACCATTATTTGTTGCATTGCTCTCCTGAGAGAAGTTCATGGCCTTGCTATCAAGCATGGGCTCTACTTGAGCATTTTTCCATCGATCCACAGTGGCATCCTATTCCCATCTGCGCTTCCCGGAGCTCTGCAATCCCTCCCTGAAAGCCCATGCTTGCTTGGACTTCCCATCTCAGGTTCCCCCCTCTAACCTCAGCCCTGAGTCAAGTCAAACCTGAACACATACAAAATTGTCTTTGCTGCCATCCACTGTATACCTGACCTCATGCATTAGAGGTTTACCGTGAATATACAGAAATTCAGATGCAGTAATGAAAACATTCTTCACCCATACCCTGGCGATCGCCTCCCTGCTTTCCGGTACTACCCTCTCGGTTTCCCCTGCTCAAGCAGCCAGCTTCTCCTGGGGACAATGGACCAGTCCCTCATCCCTGCAAGTAAAAAGCAAAACCACAGACCAAACTGGATTCCAGGCTCTCATGCCAGAATTTCAGAAATTTGTTCAACTGGAAAATCAGGTTCTCAATAATCCAGAAACCTATGCCGTAGACCCGACAAAGCTGACTCTGACAGTGGATAGTGCCGTTCGAGTCTACTTCCTGAACGAAGGTGCAAGCTACAAGAACCAGTTGGCCTACGATGGCACCACCTCATCCAGCTATCAAGCTAAACTGATCTTCAACAATGTGTCGGCTTACGATAGCCTTAAGCCCAACCCAGAGGGTCCTTTGACTATTGGGGATTACGTCGATCTGGGGGTCATGCAAGGCGGCACAAAACTGAACTTCTGGATCAGAACCAATGGCTACAACGGGGGTGCCAATGTTTACGGTAGCAGTGCAACCCTGAATCCAGATCAACTGGAGCACATGGTGAGCTACGTTTACAAGGACTATCTGATTCTGGGGTTTGAAGACCTCTATGGCCCCAAAGGGCTATTTGGTGGCAAAAACGAAGGCTCTGATCGGGATTTTAACGATGTCCTGTTTGTGGTGGATATCGGTAAAACCAATATTCTCAACCTGACAGTCCTGCCCCAATCCGCCCTGAAGCAATCGGTTCCCGAAGCCACTCTGGGCAGTTTCGGATGGGGCGCGATCGGGCTGCTCCTCTTTAAGAAACAACGCAAACCCGTAAACAAGGTATAATAAGCCTAAACGTAGTCGTTATGAGTTCATTTCTTGCCATGGCGAATCCGGCAATTGAAAACCTGGTAATTATTGGCTCCGGCCCTGCTGGATACACCGCTGCTATCTATGCTGCCCGCGCAAACCTGAAGCCTTTTGTCTTTGAAGGCTTCCAGGCAGGAGGTCTGCCTGGGGGACAATTGATGACCACTACGGAAGTCGAGAATTTTCCTGGCTTCCCCCAGGGCATCATGGGGCCAGAACTGATGGATCTGATGCGGGCTCAGGCAGTCCGTTGGGGAGCTGAACTGTATACCGAAGATGTCACCTTTGTAGATTTCACCCAACGCCCCTTCATCATTCGCTCTGAGGAACGGGAAGTTCGAGCCCATACTGTGGTGATTGCGACGGGGGCCACTGCCCGACGCTTGGGCTTACCCGGTGAAGGCCAGTACTGGAGCCGGGGCATTTCTGCCTGCGCCATCTGCGATGGTGCCACCTCCGTCTTCCGCAACAGTGAATTGGCCGTAATTGGCGGTGGCGACTCCGCCACCGAAGAGGCCATTTATCTGACCAAGTATGGATCCCAGGTGCATCTATTGGTTCGGAGTGAGAAAATGCGGGCCAGCAAAGCCATGCAGGATCGGGTCTTGCGAAATCCTAAAATCACTGTCCACTGGAATACCCAGGCTATTGATGTCGTGGGGGATGATAAATGGATGACGGGCCTGAAGGTCGAGAACAGGCAGACCGGCGAAGTTCAAGAATTGCCCGTCAAAGGTCTGTTCTATGCGATCGGGCATACCCCCAACACTGCCCTCTTTAAAGGTCAGTTAGACCTGGATGAAGCGGGCTATATTATCACCCAGGCAGATTCTGCTGCCACCAATATTGATGGCGTGTTCGCTGCTGGAGATGTCCAGGACCATGAGTATCGCCAAGCCATTACTGCTGCTGGATCCGGTTGTATGGCGGCTCTCCTGGCAGAACGCTGGCTCTCAGCCCATGAGTTGATTCAGGAGTTTCACCAGACGGAAGCTTCAGAAAATCCAGTAGCTGAACCGGCTCCGAAGAAAACCGAGGCTGAGCAGACGGCTGAATTTGATGCCATGGCTACCCGTCATCAGGGTGGGTACGCCCTACGGAAGCTCTATCATGACAGCGATCGCCTGATTGTCGTGAAGTACGCCTCTCCTACCTGCGGTCCTTGCCATACCCTGAAGCCTATCCTGAGTAAGGTGGTTGATGAATTTGACGGCAAGATCCACTTCATTGAGATTGACCTCGAACAGGACCCAGAAATTGCTGAATCTGCTGGTGTGGTTGGGACTCCGACAGTCCAGTTCTTCAAGAACAAGGACCTGGTTGGTGAACTAAAAGGGGTGAAGCAAAAGAGCCAGTATCGCCAGACGATCGAGCAGTATCTCTGATAACCTGCCCTGGAAGCTTCGCGTAAAGGCACTATGACTTGAAGATGTGGAAACCCGCACAGGCGGGTTTTTTCTTGTCGCAGTTGTCTCGACTCGAACAGTTTGGAAAAAGTGCCAAACTAGAAGCAGTCATTTGAGACAACCTCAGGAGGCTGGAGCGATGACCCTCTCTACTGAAAAGAAGGTTTGGACCGATGAGAAATTTATGGCCCTGCCTAAGGACGGGCATCGCTATGAGTTGGTCGATGGTGAGGTTCTGGATATAGGCAATTCAGGCATGGAGCATGGTGGCATCGGCTCACTGCTGGGTGGTCTTTTAGCAATTTATGTTAGGCAGCACAAGCTGGGCACTGTCTGTGATTCCAGTACGGCGTTTACGTTGAAAAATGGCAATAAGCGATCGCCCGATGTGTCCTTTGTCTCTAAAGACCAACTCAAAGGGCTGAAACGTCCTCCTCGTGGTTTTTTTCAAGGTTCCCCGGATCTGGCCGTTGAAATCCTTTCCCCCAGCAACACGATCGAAGAAATCCACGACAAGATTGTGGAATATTTCGAGAATGACTCTCGTTTAGTTTGGGTTATCCATCCCGACGAGAAGTATGTGTTGGTGTACCACTCTCCCGAACCCGATCGGTTTTTGCGCTCTCCAGATTGCCTCGATGGAGAAGGGGTAGTGCCGGGGTTTTCGATGGCGGTATCCGAACTGTTTGAAGAATGGGATTTTTAGGAGGCTGGGGCCATGAGGGCTTCCGCCTGAGATTGCAGTAACCACATGTCCCTGTCAAGTTCTGGAATCATATCCGACTCTTGGTCAAAAGTTTGTGTTAGGACTATTCTATAGATACGACAAATCAGAACGTCTATGACCGCAGCCAAAGCTGAACCAAAGCTAGAAAGGACAAATCCGTCAGACCAGATGGCAGCAGCCAGGGCAGCAGCGAAGGAGCCTTGCCTGCAAGTTCTGTGGGAGTTAGCGCGAACCTACCAGGCCTTCATTACCTACGATGAGGAAAATATTCGCAAACTGGGTCTAACCTTGCCCCAATTTGATGTCATTGCTACCCTGGGAAATACACCCGGCATGACCATGAATGTCCTAGCTGAAAAAACATTGGTCACGAAAGGAACCCTGACGGGCATTGTCGATCGCCTGGAAAAAAAGGGCCTGGTTCGCCGCGAAGTGCCCCCTGAGGACCGGCGCTGTTTTGTCATCGTCCTAACGCCAGAGGGAGAGCGGGTATTTGAAGAGGTCTTTCCCAATCACATTGCCTATTTGAAGCAGCGCTTCGATCGGCTACAACCCCAGGAAGCCCAGGAGATTCTGGCCTCATTACAGCGATTGCGGGAGATCTTCTGATGGAAATTCTGACAATCCTTCTATCCGGGCTGGTTGGTCTGCTTTCTCCCCTGGGGTTGCTGGTCGAGGGTGTCGCAGAAGGTGCCATTCGTTCCCAATTCCAATCTGTGGAGCAAGTAGGGATTAGGGTAGATAACGCTCCCAGCTATCAGATCGTGCAGGGGAAGGCCGATCGAGTTTTTCTGGCGCTGCGGGGTGCCTTTCCACTTCAAGATCTGCGGATTGCAGTTCTGGATGTCGAAACCGATCCAGTTGATCTTGCGTTGGGACAGGGTAAGCCCAAGTTAAATCGCCCGTTCCAGGCGGGTATACGGTTGGTCCTGGCCCAAGCAGACCTGAACCGGGCCTTGCAGAGTTCAGAAATTGCCAGTCAGTTCCGGAACATTGTGATCAATCTGCCCAATGTGCCCCAGGCCCAGCAGATTCAACGCTATGACCTGCTCAATCCCAGGCTGACTGTTCTGGAAAACAATCGTCTGCGGCTGCAGGTAGACTTGCAGGAGCAAAAACGTCCCGATCGCTTACCGTTAATGGTGGAATTTGGACTTCAGGCCCTGACAGCTCGTCGGTTAAAACTTGTGGAACCGGTCATCCTGATTGGAGGGGAGCCTGCCCCCCCAGATCTACTGGCCAACTTTACCAAAGGGATTAATGACCAGTTAGACTTGCAAAACCTGGAGAAGTTAGGGATCACCATTAGGGTTCTGAAATTAGCCATGACGCCGGAACAACAGGTGGAAATTGCTATCTTTATGCGTATAGAGACTAGTAGCCCCCTGTTGACAGCGGGTTTCCAGCCCCAACTGCCCTCTCCCCTGGCCTACCCTACCCTTTCTCAAGGAGAGTTTTAAAGTGAACGATCGTAAATTCCCTCGCCGCCCTACAGCCCTCATCCTGGGGGCAGGGGGCATTGTTTTGGCTGCTGCTGGTACTTTTCTGGCTGTTTATCCTTGGTCCAACCCTAATCGAGTCGAAACACCTTCAGTCCCCACAATAGCCGTCTCTCCCAGTACCCAAACCGCCCCATCCCCCCAAAGTACCCCTGAGAAACCGGCTCAGGTTTACTGGCTTAGCATCGCGGGGGATGTGACGAAACTGGTGCCCACTCAGGTTAACCTGTCAGCATCCAGCAAAACTACAGATGACCTGAAAGCAGCCTTCGATCGCCTGCTGGCCGGTCCACAAAATCCTGACAATGTTACCAGCATCCCTCCCGGAACCACCCTTCGCAATCTGACCATGGAAGGTGACAATATCCGGATTGATCTGTCCAAAGAATTTACCTCTGGCGGAGGCAGTGCCTCTATGAAGGGAAGGCTGGCTCAGGTGCTCTATACTGCCACCAGTATCAAACCAACCGCCAAAGTCTGGATTTCAATCGAGGGCAAACCCTTGACCACATTGGGGGGAGAGGGACTGGAATTAGAACAGCCCTTAACCCGTCAAAACTTTGAAGAGAATTTTCCCCTCTAGAACCCTCAGGTTTCACTTAAAACTTCTAACTCTGCCTCTTGCAGATGAACTTTAAATTTGTTCGTAAATTTCACCACAATGGGCAGATTGGCACTGATGGGACGGTCCTGCCACTGATTTGCAAAATCAATCACTTCACCTTCCTGGCCCTGCAAATCGAAGGCTTGATTGCGATGCTCCGGGTGATGATAGATCACAACTGACTTACTGACTCTAACCCGATCGCCAACCTTGACCATGCAGCAATCCTCCGTTCCACAAACCGTAATATATTCTGATTTTCTCATATTTGAGGTGCTATTCCTGTACAGGAGATAGCCTGGGAAGCCGCAACTGAATTCGGGGTGCCTGGACAACGAGGCAAGCCTGAAGGTAGTGTCTATTGATACTCCTGAGTGCTTAAATCCTATCAGTACCCAACAGCGTCATAGAAGCCTCTCCTGGAGGCATGAAACTCAATGGACACAACTGGACTCGAACCAGTGACCCCCACGATGTCAACGTGGTGCTCTAACCAACTGAGCTATGCGTCCGAACGGCTCTTAATTATCTCATAAAATTAGCAAAAAAAGCAACTGAAAGACTTTAGCGGTGGGATGGGCAGAGCCGCTCTCCCACCGCTAAAACCCTTTAAGTCAGACTATTCGTCATCATCACCATCATCGTTGCCATCATCACTGTCGTAGTCATCATCCAGGTCGTTGGTCGGATAGTCTCCCCCAATCAACTCATCGTCATCCAGAATCCCTGGTTTCTCGGCTTCGCCAAAACGCTCAAAGCTGAAGGTAGGACGGTCTTCAAATCCGGTTTCCAGGCCATAGGCTCGGGCCGTCCGATCGTCCAGAACCACATCCTTCAGATCCACATCATCATCAAAGATAGTGCTGGGATCATAGGAGAGGTCAATGTCAGGACTGCCGACTTCCTCATAGGCATTGAACCCAGTTCCTGCAGGAATCAGGCGTCCGATAATGACGTTTTCCTTCAGACCCCGGAGCCAGTCAGACTTTCCTTCTATCGCAGCCTCAGTCAGGACCCGAGTCGTTTCCTGGAAACTGGCAGCAGAGATGAAACTATCCGTATTCAGGGAAGCCTTCGTAATCCCCAACAGCACCGGAGTGTACTCAGCCGGAGCACCACCGGTAATCGCCATAGCTTCATTCACCTGCTGAATCTGGTAAAGCTCTACCAGTTCTCCCGGCAACATGGTGGTATCTCCCCCGTCATCTACCCTGGCTTTAGATGTCATCTGCCGCACAATCACTTCAATGTGTTTGTCGGAGATGTCAATTCCCTGAGACTGGTATACAGACTGGACTTCATTCACCAGGAAGGTTTGCACCTTTTGCAAACTCACCAGAGCCGCATCATGCCCCCCCAACTGCTCCCGATTAATCCGGAAGAAAATTTCCAGAATCTCATGGGGATTAGAGGGACCGTCCGTGATCGGTTCTGCCCCTCCCACTTCCTGGCCATCGGAAACAATCACATTCTGACCAGGACCGATCGGATAGTCTGTAACCACCCCATCCGCTTCGATGATTTTAATCTCCACCGTATCGTCTTCACCAAAGTGAACCTGAGCGATACCAGGCCGCTCCGCCAGAACACAGGCTTCTTTAGGTTTCCGGGCTTCCAACAGTTCTTCAATCCGGGGTAGACCCTGGATGATATCTCCCGTCTTGGTACGTTCAAACACAAGCAGCACCAGATTATCACCCCGTTGCACCAGATCACCATCATCAATATGCAACACAGCACCAGGAGACACCCGATAAGGACGAGCAACCCTGAGAAAAACTTGAGACCCCTCAATCCGGATGACCTGGCCTGAATCCGAAGCCATCACACCCGAGGCAACCTCATCTTTAGTAGCTACCAGCAGATCCCCCACTTGGACCGATGGAGTTTTACCCTGGGCATCGATCGCAATCTGGTCAGAATCACGGACAATCAGAACCCGTCGGATGGCCTCCGAACCTTCCTTAATTCCCCGAACTTCTCCGGCTTCCTTAGATTGAATCTCAGTCCGGGCCACCACCGCACCTGGAGCAATCTGCTCCCCATCACGAACCAGCAGCCGCGTGTGAGTACTTCCCTGGGTTTGATCAGCCGCAACATCGCGACGAATAACCAGGGACTCCAGAATAACCAGTTGCAGACGCATCACTTCTGGATCAGTCTCATCGGGAATCAGCTCAATATCAGCAGCCAGTTGAGGGGCATCCTTATCGATTTCCAGCACCAGTTGAGTCCTGAGCAATTCCAGCCCTTCCACAGACTTGACGCGCTCACCATCCTTGTAGGGCAGCCGCTGAATCGCCCGTAACCGAATCGATCGACCCGATTCATTCGTTGATTCCTGACTGGGAACTGAGGGTTCATCAGGTACCGTGAATTCCGTCACAGGCCTCAATAACAGGGCCGGTCCTTCAGGAGTTTCCACATATTCCACATATCGCAGTTCTTCAGCCACTAGGCCTGGAATAATTTCCTGACCCGGGCTGACCAGAGAACTTTCCCGGTTCACCACATCATTCGGGTTATCCACCATGTGCAGTTCACCAGGCTTAACCATGATTTCCCGCAAAATATCATTCTTTTGCAGAACCTCAACCACACCGCTGCTCTGACAGAAGATATCTTTAACCACTTCAGTCCCGGCTTCGACGTACTGACCATCTTCCACCAGCAAAAGGGAGATATCCTTATTCACTTCATGGGCTTCCTCTGGAATCCACAGGATCGTGCCTCCCTGGACCACCTCATACCCCTGCTTGGCCTTCCCCTTTTTGGCCACATCAATCCCAGAGTATTTGATGATACCTCCAGTTTGGGTATGGTAACTATCATCAATAAGTTCAGCTACAACCTGACCATTCGTCACTTTGGTTCCGGGAGTAGCCTTTAGCAAGAAGCGCTGATTGAAATTGGTTTCAACCAGATACTGATCTCGCCCTTGTTGGCTTTCAACTCTCACCCGGGCCTGATCCAGCAGCACCGAAGCCGTAATAATTTCTACTTCACGGCCTCCTTTGCCCTCACCTTCCTGGGGCAGACGGACTATCCCCCCATGCTCTGTCACCAATTTGGTTTCAGCCAGAACACTATTGGACTGGATATGATCCCCATTCTTGACAATCGGCTCTGCTCCAGGGGGCAGATTATAAACCTCCCCAGAGAGAATCCAGAGCAGACCCCCTCTTTGGGCAATGCGGGTGGTATTGCCCTGACGGTCCTTCTTTTCTTCCGGAATAATATCTGCAAACCTGACCTCTCCCGCCAGGTCAGAAGCCACGTCTTTGGTTGCTTTTTCTGTAGTTTTGCGGGTCCGGCTGGCCAGGG
This sequence comes from Leptolyngbya sp. 'hensonii', assembly GCF_001939115.1. Classification (GTDB taxonomy): domain Bacteria; phylum Cyanobacteriota; class Cyanobacteriia. The sequence goes on from NZ_MQTZ01000049.1 coordinate 33,876, forward strand.
GAACTTCTGCCAGGATCTGGTCTTTCTTAACCTGTTCCCCATCCTTCAGTACAAACAGAGTTGTTCCCTGGTTAAGGGACACTTTCTCTTTGTTCCCGCCTCCTTCCACAATCAGATCGGCGTTCACTTCCACCAGCAACGCATCCTCTCCATGGCGCGTCCGCAGAGCGCGGGTCCGAATGTTTTTCGGATAGCGAACCACCCCATCAAATGGAGCCCGCACCAGACGAGCCATCTCACCCGTAAAGACCCCGCCCGTGTGGAAGGTCCGCATGGTGAGCTGAGTTCCCGGCTCACCGATCGACTGAGCCGCAATAATCCCCACGGCTTCTCCCATATCCACTAGATGGGCATGGGCCAGACTCCAGCCATAGCAACGCTGACAAACTGAGCGAGTCGCTTCGCAAGTCAGGGGAGAACGCACCACCACCATCTCAACCTTAGCGGCTGCAATGGCCTGACAGAGTTCATCGGAAATATCCTGATTGCGGGGAGCAATAACCTCTCCTGTTTCAGGGTGCAGCACATCTTCAGCGACGACTCGGCCAAACAGACGATCTTTCAGCGGGATAAGAACCCGATCACCATCCGTCATGCTGCGCAGGGGAATTCCGCGTGGGGTGCCACAATCTGCCTCCCGAATAATCACATCCTGAGACACATCCACCAGACGACGGGTCAGATACCCAGAGTCTGCCGTGCGCAGTGCAGTATCTACCAGGCCCTTTCGAGCTCCATAAGACGAGATGATATATTCAGTAACCGTTAGCCCTTCTCGAAAGTTCGTTTTAATCGGCAGGTCAATAATTTCCCCTTGAGGGTCAGCCATCAAACCCCGCATCCCGACAAGCTGGCGCACCTGGGAAATGTTTCCCCGTGCCCCTGAGAAGGCCATCATGTAAACTGAGTTCAGGGGATTATTCTTCCGGAAGTTCCGGACAACTTCATCTTTCAGCTCTTCGCTGGTCCCATTCCAGGTATCAATAACCTTCTGGAATCGCTCTACCTCAGTGATTTCGCCACGGGTATAACGGCTTTCGGTCAAACGAATCTGCTCCTCGGCTGCTTCCAGCAATCTTCGCTTACTGGGGGGAACCTGCAAATCCTCCACACTGATAGAGACCCCCGCCCGAGTCGCAAACCGGAATCCCAAATCTTTCAACAGGTCTGCCATTTGGGCGGTGCGGGCAGTCCCATGATTCGTAAAAGCCCAGGCAATTAACTTTTTTAACTGTCCTTTATCAACAATCCGGTTCCGAAAAATCTTCTGAACTTCCGACTTCTGACTTGCGTTTTGCTCTGCCATGTTAACCCTTTGCCCCTCAAATTAGGACGTTTTGAGTGATGCGTTTTGAGCCATAAGGTCGCCAAAAAATCCCAGCTCCCATGACTCAAAACTGATTTAGCTGACTAATGCGTCGTGGATGGTCTTGTTGTAAATAATCCGGCCTGGGGTAGTCCGCACATACTGAGAGATGAGATTTCCTTCGTCATCTTGCCGAGTCCGCCGCAGGGGATTACCCGTCTTAGCCCCGCTATACAGCTTGACAATGAAACCATTCTCAGCAGATTGGACTTCTGGCTCCTTCTCCGGCTCATCTCCTTCAACCTGGCCATCAAAACGAACCCAGATATAAGCATGGAGATCCACTTCTTTCTGCTCGTAGGCAATGATGGCATCCTCTAAACTGTAGAAATAGCGACCAGCCCCCTTCTGCTGATGAGGATTTTCAGCGGTCAGGTAATAACAGCCCAACACCATATCCTGGCTAGGGGTAATGATGGGACGCCCTGTGGCTGGAGAAAGGATATTGTTGGAGGCCAACATCAATAGCCGAGCTTCGACCTGAGATTCTAGGGAGAGGGGCACATGAACCGCCATCTGGTCTCCATCAAAGTCTGCGTTGAAGGCAGGGCAAACCAGAGGATGAAGTTGAATCGCCCGACCATCCACCAGAATGGGCTCAAAAGCCTGAATGCCCAGACGGTGCAGGGTAGGTGCCCGGTTCAGCATGACCGGGTGACCATCAATCACTTCCTCCAGCACATCCCAGACACTGGAATCTCCCCGCTGAATCAGTTTTTTGGCAGCTTTGATATTGTTGACCAATCCCTGCCGAATTAGACGATGAATCACAAAAGGCTGGAATAGTTCGATCGCCATTTCTCGCGGCAGCCCACATTGATGAATCTTCAATTTAGGACCGACCACAATCACGGAACGACCGGAGTAATCCACCCGCTTACCCAGCAGGTTTTGCCGGAACCGTCCCTGTTTCCCTTCAATAATGTCAGAGAGGGACTTTAAAGGACGATTATTAGCACCCACCACCGTGCGCCCGCGCCTACCATTGTCGATCAGGGCATCCACGGCCTCCTGCAACATCCGCTTTTCGTTGCGGACGATAATCTCCGGAGCCAGAATTTCCTGCAATCGAGCCAATCGATTGTTACGGTTAATCACTCTGCGATAGAGATCGTTCAGGTCAGAGGTAGCAAAGCGACCTCCATCCAGTTGCACCATGGGACGCAAGTCTGGCGGAATCACTGGAATGTAGGAGAGCACCATCCACTCCGGTTTTGAACCTGTGGCAATAAAGTTATCAATCACCCGCAGGCGCTTAATCAGCTTGGCCCGCTTCTGGCCTTTGGAACGACCGATCTCTTCCCGCAACTGTTCAGCTTCTGACTCCAGGTTAATATCCTGCAGGAGCCGTTGCAGAGCTTCAGCCCCAATTCCGACTTCCACACCAGTTAATTGTGAATCTTCACTGTAAATCTGATCTTCAATCTCAATCCACTGGTCTTCTGTCAGCAGTTGTTTGTAAGAGAGATTCTCAGCATTGCCAGAACTGAGAACCACATAAGCATTGAAATAGACAATCTGCTCCACATCTCGCAGCGGCATATCGAGCAGAATGGCCATGTAACTGGGAATTCCTTTCAGATACCAGACATGCGCCACCGGAGCAGCCAGCTTGATATAGCCCATGCGATGGCGACGGACGCGCGATTCCGTCACCTCAACCCCACAGCGCTCGCAGACAATGCCCCGATGGCGGACCCGCTTGTACTTACCACAGTGACATTCCCAGTCCTTAGCCGGACCAAAGATTCGCTCACAAAAGAGGCCATCCATCTCCGGCTTCAACGTCCGATAGTTGATTGTCTCCGGCTTGGTAACCTCACCAACGACCTGGCTATTAGGTAGCGTCCGTTCTCCCCACTGACGGATGCGATCGGGAGATGCCAGACCAATCTTGACGTAGTCAAACCGCTGTTCTAGCTTCGGCATCGTGCAATATTCCTCTAATTAACGGGTGAGAATAAATTCTTCAGTTGCAGGGGCTAGCAGAACAGCGTCTTGTCTGCAGCCCCTCAGCTTTGCCTTAGTCTTCGTCTTCGATGAACTCTTCGCGGGAGATCGACTCATACGTGGGTCGCGAGGGAGCCCGACGACTACCGACATCCGCCATCAAATCCACTTCAACGTCGCGGCTCGTTCCGTCTTCTTTCGTTTCCACCTTATGCACAGCCACATCCAGACAGAGGGATTGCAGTTCCCGCATTAACACTTTGAAGGATTCCGGCGTTCCCGGTCGAGGAATGGCCTTGCCCTTCACAATGGCATTCAACGCTTCATTCCGTCCCTGCATGTCATCCGACTTGACCGTCAACAACTCTTGCAACGTATAGGCCGCACCGAAGGCTTCCAGAGCCCATACCTCCATCTCTCCAAAGCGCTGACCTCCCTGTTGAGCCTTACCTCCCAGAGGCTGCTGCGTCACCAGTGAGTAGGGGCCTGTAGAACGGGCGTGAATCTTGTCGTCCACCAGGTGAACCAGCTTTAACATATAGGCTTTACCCACGGTCACCGGACGATCGAAGGGCTCACCCGTACGCCCGTCATAGACTTGAATTTTGCCCGGATTCTCCGGGTTATATAACCAGTGACCTCTTTCCCCACCACTGGCCGCAACGTTCTGATCACGAGATTGCTGCAACTTACCATGCACGGTCTCGCGGGATTTTTCTGAACCATGCATCTCATCAAAGGGCACCACCTTAAACCGCAGGTCCAGATTTTCCCCCGCCCAGGCCAACAAGCACTCAAAGACCTGGCCCACATTCATCCGACTCGGCACCCCCAGAGGATTGAGGACAATATCCACAGACGTTCCATCCGGCAGGTAAGGCATATCTTCTACAGGCAGAATCCGAGAAATAATCCCTTTGTTGCCATGACGACCGGCCATCTTGTCCCCTACCTGAATCTTGCGCTTTTGAGCCACATAAACCCGGACCACCATGTTGGCACCGGGCGGCAGTTCATCTCCCTGTTCGCGGGTGAAGACTCGCACATCCACAACCCGGCCCTTCTCACCATTCGGAACTCTGAGGGAGTTATCTCGTACATCTCTGGCCTTCTCACCAAAAATGGCCCGCAACAGCTTCTCTTCCGGTGGCTGATCCGACTCACCTTTGGGGGTTACCTTACCCACCAGGATATCCCCAGCTTCCACCCAGGCTCCAATACGAATGATTCCGTTTTCATCCAGTTGCCGCAGAGCATCCTCACCCACGTTGGGAATTTCACGGGTAATTTCCTCCGGCCCCAGTTTGGTTTGTCTGGCTTCAATCTCATACTTCTCAACGTGAATGGAGGTATAGATGTCATCTGCCACCAACCGCTCACTGATCAGGATGGCATCCTCATAGTTATAGCCTTCCCAGGGCATATAGGCTGCCAGGATATTCTGGCCCAGAGCCAGCTCACCTCCCTCTGTTGCCGATCCATCAGCCAGCACCTGACCAGCAACCACCTTATCCCCGACGAAGACGATCGGCCGTTGATTGAGGCAAGTGTCCTGGTTCGATCGCTGATACTTTTGCAAGGGATACTCAATTTCCCGACCATTCGGATCCCGGACCCGCAGCTTATCTGCAGCAACATAGGTGACTTCCCCATCCGTGCGGCTGACAATCACCATCCCAGAGTCACGGGCGGCCTGCGCCTCCAAGCCAGTTCCTACGAGCGGGCGCTCTGGCCGCAACAGGGGCACTGCCTGCCGTTGCATGTTGGAACCCATGAGGGCTCGGTTCGCGTCATCATGCTCCAGAAATGGAATCAGAGATGCGGCCACCGAAATGATTTGAACGGGGGAAACGGCCACATAGTCCACCTGATCTGGGGTGGTGGTGGTGAAATCCTGCCGATAGCGCACCGGCACAGACTCACCCAAAATGTATCCATTCTCATCCGTGGATACATCTCCCGGCGCAACCCGCAAATCATCTTCTTCATCCGCCGTCATATAAGAGGGTGGGCGATCCTTCAGGACGCGGCCATTCTCTACCGGGTAAAAGGGTGTTTCAATGAACCCATAGGCATTGACCCGGGCATGGGTGGCCAGAGAACCAATCAGGCCTGCGTTGGGGCCTTCCGGTGTTTCGATCGGGCAGATGCGCCCGTAGTGACTAGGGTGAATATCTCGAACCGCAAAACCTGCCCGTTCCCGAGTTAAACCACCGGGACCCAGAGCACTGAGCCGTCGTTTGTGGGTCAATTCAGCCAGAGGGTTAGTCTGATCCATGAACTGAGACAACTGACTGGACCCAAAGAATTCTTTGATGGCCGCAACCAGAGGCTTGGGGTTAACCAGGGAAGCAGGTGTGAGAGAATCTGCATCAGAAACGGTCATCCGTTCCCGGATAATCCGCTCCAAGCGGTTAAAGCCAACTCTGACCTGGTTTTGTAGCAGCTCTCCGACAGAACGAACCCGACGATTACCCAGGTGGTCGATATCATCCACCGTCCCCAGGTCATACTCCAGGTTGATCAGGTAATCGATCGCAGCCAGAATATCTTGAGCCGTCAGCACCCTGACTGTATCGGCCACATTCAGGCGCAGTTTCTTGTTCAACTTGTACCGGCCCACCCGACCCAAATCGTAGCGCTTGGGATCAAAGAACCGGGATTCCAGTAATTGTTGCCCCCCAGAAATGGTGGGTGGTTCACCAGGCCGCAGTTTTCGGTACAGTTCCATGAGCGCTTCTTCTTCGCTGAACTGACCTTCTTTGTCGATCGTTTTCTGGAAATAATCCGGGTGGCGCAGCGCGTCAAAAATCTCACCATCCGTCAACCCTAAAGCTTTCAGGAGAACTTGAGCAGACAATTTGCGAGTTTTATCAATCCGGACCCAAACCAGGTCATTCTTATCTGTTTCAAACTTTAACCAGGCTCCCCGGTTGGGAATCAGACTGGCATTGTAGGTGCGACGACCGTTCTTGTCCGTCTCAGATTTGTAATAAACACCGGGACTGCGGACAATCTGGTTGACAATAACCCGTTCTGCTCCGTTAATAATGAACGTGCCCCGATCGGTCATCAGCGGGAGATCCCCAATAAAGACTTCCTGCTCTTTGATTTCTCCAGTTTCCTTATTGATTAACCGAGTTGGAACATACATCTGCACTGCATAGGTTCCATCTCGCCGCTTCGACTCATCCACATCATATTTGGGTCGTTTCAGCTTATAGTCTTTACCCAGAAAATGCAGCTCCAGCTTACCTGTGTAATCCGTAATTGGGGAAAAGCTATCCAGTTCTTCAATCAAACCCTCTTCCAGAAACCAGCGAAAGCTGGCCCGCTGGATTTCAACGAGATCGGGCAGGGTAAAAACGGGCGCATCAGCAGAGGCAGTGGTGTAAGTCAGATTAGTCATTGCGTCTTCTCGAAGGGGTCGCACTTGGACGGACGGAGCGGGACAGAGTATTGTACTGAATGAAAAAGGGTTTGTCAACAAATTCCATTCAGCCTGATACCTTACGAATTCATGTCTGCTGAATTCACGTCATTCTCATCGTATGAAAAGTTATCATGCGGAAATTCCATGATAGAGGTTCGCCCTGAGGCGTTCAAACCAACCAGAGTCTTCAGGGGAAGGCTCACCAGAGACTCATCCCCCGCAGCCAAGGACAATCCAAACAAATGGCAGGCATTCTGGGTCGTTTGGGCTGCCAGTTCCTCAACTGAAACGCCGCGCAAACTAGCCAACTGTTCTGCGATATACTTCACATAAGCTGGCTCATTACGACGTTCGCCTCGCTTGGGTACTGGTGTCAGAAAAGGGCAATCTGTTTCAATTAATAAGCGATTGTTAGGCACAACCCGTGCCGATTCCTGGATTTGGGCTGCATTTTTGAAGGTGACCGTACCACTAAAACTGATATGAAACCCCAGATTCAAAAACTGATAAGTCTCCTCTGGCGTTCCACCCCAGCAATGCATGACTCCTTTCAATGCGTCAAGGTCATGGGCAAGACAAAATTCCTGCAGAATTTTAACCATAGCAACAGCGGCATCCCGGCAGTGAATAATCACAGGCAGGCTGAGGGCATGGGCAATCAGCAACTGTTTCGTAAAAGCAATCTCCTGCTGCTCCCGGTTATCTGCCTTGTAAAAGTCCAGACCCGTTTCACCAATGGCAACCACCCGGCGGTCAGAGTTTGCCAGATTGATAATCTGTTCCTGAGAGCCAGAGGTCCATTGACCAACATCTAAGGGATGCAACCCCACAGCGAAAAACAGTTCTGGAAATCGATCGACCAAGGCACGGATCACCTCAAACTCTGATGGCTCGACGCAAGAATGGACCAGACGAACAACGCCTGCTTCACGCCAACGACGAGCTACAGCCTCCAGATCAGGCTGAAATGCATCAAAATTAATGTGAACATGTGTGTCTATCAACTGCATGAGTTGCGTCTGCCCGATGCTCTCAGTTCAGCAGGAGATAATTTGGAACAGCCATTAATTTGGAACAGCCATTAATTTGGAACAGCCATTAATTTGGAACAGCCATTAATTTGGAACAGCCATAACAGACTAAAACAGCCAATAGACTTGAAACAGGGAACAGACTTTCTCAGGAAGCCACAGAAGCAGTGGCCGTAGTCTGGCTATGCCTGCCCAAAACCCTGGCAAGGCGAGATTTCTTACGAGCTCCATTATTCCGATGGAGAACACCACATTTAACCGCTTTGTCAATCTTGCTGTAAGCTTCAGACATACTTGACCTTACTAGCTGCTCCTGCTCAGGTGCAGGATTACTGGAATAAGCCTCGACAGCAGCAAAAAATTTCTTCATCAGAGTTCTAATAGCTGACTTGTAAGACTTATTCTGCAATCGGTTTCGCTCTGCAATTTGAACACGCTTAATAGCAGACTTGATATTTGCCACGACCAGTCCTGGAGAAACTCTTTAACGAATAGGTATCTAGCATAGCAGATATCAACTACAATCATTCATTTTCCCATAAAATCCCACTTCCCGTGGAATCCAGGTTAACCTAGAGTCAAAAATCACTTGGGGTCCGGTTGCAAAATCACCTTTAGCCCTCGATACAAAATCGCTAAGATATTGACAGACCTGTTTCCTACAGGTGACTTCTAGGGAAGGTATTCCTGCTCCATGCTGCGAATTATTACTCAGCCATCTGAAGCACGAACTGAATTGCGGCGGATTTGCGATCGCATGCATGACGATCAGATTGTGCACAAAGAGGCAACGGTTAGAGAAGTACTGCAAACGGTCAAACGCCAGGGCGACAAAGCCCTGCTTGACTACACATTAGAGTTTGATCGCCAGACCTTGCGAGCTGATGAACTCCGTATCAGTGGGACGGAGCTGGATGCTGCCTATCGCCAGGTTTCTAATGAGCTGATTAACGCAATTCGGCTGGCTCGAAAGCAAATTGAGGATTTTCATCGCCAACGCATCCCTAAAAGTTGGGTGCAGTTTGGGGATGATGACGTAGTGCTGGGCAAGCGCTATACCCCTGTCGATCGGGCTGGTATTTATGTTCCTGGTGGGCAGGCTGCCTATCCCAGTACGGTGCTGATGAATGCGATCCCGGCTAAAGTCGCAGCGGTTCCCCATATTGTTATGGTGACCCCACCGGGTCCAGACAAAACGGTTTCACCCGCAGTCTTGGTTGCGGCTCAAGAAGCTGGCATTCAGGAGATCTATCGCATTGGGGGGGCTCAAGCAGTCGCAGCGCTGGCTTACGGCACAGAAACCGTCCCCAAGGTAGATGTCATTACCGGACCTGGAAATGTTTATGTAACGCTGGCCAAAAAGCTGGTTTACGGCACAGTTGGCATCGATTCACTGGCAGGGCCTTCGGAGGTTTTGATTATTGCTGACGAAACAGCCAATCCTGTGCATGTTGCGGCTGATATGCTGGCCCAAGCAGAACATGACCAGATGGCTGCTTCTATCCTGTTGACAACTGACTCCGGTTTAGCCTTGAAAGTTCTGGCAGAAGTTGAACAGCAACTGGTTGATCATCCTCGACGACTACTGACTGAGAAAGCGATCGCCCACTATGGCCTGATTGTTGTTGTCGATTCCTTGAAGACAGCCGCCGATCTCTCGAATGAATTTGCGCCTGAGCATTTGGAACTGGAAGTGGGCGATCCCTGGGCTTTACTGGAACAGGTCCGGCATGCTGGCGCTATTTTCATGGGCTCATCCACCCCTGAAGCGGTCGGAGACTATCTGGCAGGACCCAATCATACCCTGCCGACCTCAGGGGCAGCCCGCTATGCATCAGCCCTGGGAGTAGAGACTTTCTTAAAGTACTCAAGTCTGATTCAATATTCTCCGGTAGCCTTACAAAAAGTTTCTGATGCTGTGCAGCTACTGGCTCAGGCGGAGGGGCTACCTTCCCACGCCGCCTCAGTTCGCTTACGAACTCAACAGTACCTGGATGGAGAAACTTGAGTAGAGCGATACAGTGCAGCAAATTCCATTTGAATGAGGCGAGTGTAGGGGGAGTCCCCCCCTGTACCCCTTTGTACCTCACCTGCTAGGGAATCGCTATAAAAGATGGGTAACATCAAATTCGTCAAAGAAAATCGTGAGATCATTGCCGCCGACGGAGCAAACCTGAGAATCAAAGCAATTGAAAATAAGATTGACCTCTATACCTTCACAGGGAAAATGATGAACTGTGGGGGGTACGGCCAATGTGGAACCTGCATTGTTGAGATTGTGGAAGGGATGGAAAACCTTTCCCCCCGAACGGATGTCGAGAACCGGAAGTTAAAGAAAAAACCTGACACTTACCGACTTGCCTGTCAAACCCTGGTTAATGGCCCGATTAGTGTTACGACAAAACCCCAGGCCAGTTAACTCCCACCTCAGGGGATTCAGATTCGCAGGAGTTCTACCCTGACGTGTAACGCAGTGTGATAAAAGTTTAGGTAGGGTTTGGAGTTGCGTCTGTCCTTCGTAACCGCCTGTCTATCTTTTGCAGTTCGCAGGTACTGACCTTTCTATAATTTTTAGGGAGCTTAATTCATGGAAGTTAACAATCTCGGTTTTGTTGCCAGCATCCTCTTTGTCCTGGTCCCCGCTGTTTTTCTGATCATTCTCTATATTCAAACAGCCAGCAGAGAGGGAGACAAGGGTTAATCTCCTGGAAAGCTGGCTCGCAAGCTATTGGGCATTGCTCCAGCTTCTGGCTATCCTCTTTGATAATCGCGTGGGTAGGTTGCCATTCTTTGATTTGCAGCCTCCTGCGCGTTAATTTTTTGGTTAAGTTCCCGAATCCGACGAGTCAACAACCGAATGATATTAATCGCGATGCCAGGGGTCTCTTCGATCGCATCATAAAGTTGCTGCTGAGTCAGCACCAGACATTCACAGGGCGCAAGGGTTGTAACAGAGGCAGAGCGAGGTTCTGCATCAAAGAGAGACATTTCACCAAAGCAGGTTCCCTGTTCCAGTTGAGCCAACTCCTGAGAACCAATATGAACCAGAACCTGGCCCGACACGACAATGTAGAGAGACTTACCCTCCTGCCCCTGGGTAAAGATCGTATGTTTGGCTGGGAAAGAAATCTCATCCATGATAGAGGCCAACCTGACAAGAAAATCATCCCGAAGTTCTTTAAACATCGGAACACCTCGAACAAATAACAGGCGGTCTACACTGGTCAGCATGGAATCTACGACTGGAATAAATGAGGGATTTGGGTCATGGACCTCATCACCCTCCAGGGAAACAGAGGTTGATCAATGGAGCTGGAGCACAATCCACTCTGTCTAAAATCTATCCTGCTTCGTACCGCTAACCCTAGGAATGTCAGCAACTTCCTGCAAGATAACCACCAGATCCTTAACTCACTAGCTGCCCCAAACAAACCTTTCCATCTTAAGACAGCCATCCCATCAAAAAGCTACTGAGCTGAACTGGCTTCCAGTTCCTCAATCATCTGATTCACCTGAGCTGCGACCAGAACATCTGGATCATTCTTTAACATGGGCAACAATTCCCGCAAGGCTCGGGGTGAGCCAATCCTCAGGTAGGATAGCACGGCTTCACGCACAAAACCGGTTGGATGGCGTAGACAACTGAGGGTCTGTTCAGGTGTCAGACTCCAGCGAGCCTGTCGCGCCAGATGGAAGCAACAAGCCAAAGACCAATCTGATAGGAAGTAGCGTAACTCTAGCAGATATCGCAGGCGATCGCTGGAGGACAACGGCTGATTCACAATCAATTCCGATAGGCTTTGAAGTTTCTCCAGATCAGCCCGCCGATCTAACACACTGAGCAAAATCCGTTTACTGGGGATATCTAATGTGTTATCCAGGATTTCCAGCCCCCGTGCAATGTCAGTCAGGGAGTTAGACTGCAAGTTAAAAGCAGCCGCCTGAATGGCAGTCAGGGGATATAACAATTTCATGAGCAGGAATAGCCTGGTCACGGTATCGGTAATGACATCGCGCAGGGCTCGTCTGAGCAATTCGGCTTCAGAACCATCGATCCGTTCGGGGGTCAGATCTGCCAGAGCAGCATAAATTTGCCCCATAAACAGCAGTTCCTGATCGATCAGAGTCTCTACCCCCGATCGGCCAATGCGATCCATGACCGCGTTAATCCCCATCTCATTGGTCATGATTTCCCGACTCAGCAAAACCTCCAGGATATGGTGCCTGGTTTTCCCCCAGGAGGTCATGAGATGACCCACCAACAGGTTTTGTGCCTCCAGGGTTCCAATTTGGCCAATGGCATTCCAGGCATGCATTCTAACCAGATCAGGCTTATGAATATCCTCAGCTAATGAGACCAGCATGGGAATTGCTTCATTTTCCAGACGAATTAAAGCCCGCATGGCTGCTTCACGGGTGGACTTGTAATGTAAGCCCTTGAGTAGAGAGGGGTAATACTCCTCCAGATGCGTCGCTGCGATCGCCTCCAGGAGGGCGCAGCGAACCCGCAGCGACTCGTCCTGGAGCAGATCGGGAATGTACAGGCGCAAAGCCTGCATGTAGTCCGCTTCCCCTAAAGCTCGACAGCCCATAACCCGTTCCCGTTCCCGCTTATGGGTCAGCATTTTTCTCAGCGTATTGGTGGCTTCGGCTTTCTGGCTGGATGTCCCTCGACGCAGAACCAGGGAAGCAGCGGTACCACGCACCACAGGATCAACTTCCGGACTCAAGTAGGGACGTAACTGGCGGATGTCTGGATCCGGCTCTGTTAACCAGATATATCTCAAGGCCACAGCCAGCACCTCGGGTTGCAAAGGCCTGGTGATCAAATTTTTCACCTGACCCAGATAAGCGGGGTTGGGATAACCCATCATTTCTTCCAGACTCTGCCGTTGGAGAGAGGGGGGCAGGTTGGGTAGCAGGGGAGCCAGCACCTCTCCCACATTTTGTGGATCGATATGACTGAGCAGCTCAATGCAGGAACGCTTATCAGCTTCTGTTCCCCGACGATTCAGAGCCTCGATCACAGCCCGCTTCAGCTGACGCAGATCCACATCCGAAAGGCTGAGCTGCCCTCGCTCTGCCCCTAACACCAGAAGGCCAACATAGCGCGATCGCAGGAGCCAGATATTAGCCACCCAGATACCCGCAATGATGACAATCAGACAGACCACGATCGTCCCACGAATCTGCGGCCCCATCCCTGCCCCTTGATAAATGGCCAGTAGGGCCAGCATGGCACAACCAGTTACTCCCGTTGCGATCGCTTCTGCGAGACTACGAGACCCGGACTGGATTCTGGCTCGCACATTATCCGGCAGGGGCTGAAACAGAATGGGGCCACTACTGGTAAACAGCGTGAAACGGAGGAGTTCATCCCAAAACTTAAGCACCACAATGCTGACGAAAAAGGGGAGGAGCCCGACCAGGGACACAAACCCTAAAGGAATCACCATCGCTGGGAGCAACATAACTGCAGAAAAAACTCCCAGACGTTCAATAATGCGACTGGAGAGAAACCACTGCATGGTAATTTCGAAAACCCCCAGAACCCCATTAAAGAGACCAATAAAGCCAGCAATTCCAATTTGGGCTGCCAATTTTCCCTTATCTTGATTCCATAATTCCAGTTGACTCAAAAACTGAAAATCAAGGAGTAAGTAGAGCACCTGCGCCAGGCTGAAAAAAACCATCAACAGGACAACGTAACGGCGGATTGGCCCCTGAACCCTGCGAGCTGTAGCATCCAACTGATCCTCTTCCGTGAGCCGTCGTCGGGCATCGGGAAAAAACTGTCGATGGGTCTGGCTCAAGTAAAACAAGATACTGGCCCCGGTGATCATAAACAGGCAGGAGAGCAAGATCACGGTAGGCAGACCAAACAAAGAGTTGAGGACAGGCAGGGAAAAGCCACCAATAATGTCTGCAATCAGAACGCCACTGCTGACGATCGGAGCCGTTCGTTTAATTTCCCGAATATTGAACAGTTGGTTGGCTGTGATCGAAGCGTTCAAGTCGTTGAGGACATTGATGACTTCCAACCACAATCGCATCAAGACAATGGTCAAGCCCAGGAGGGTCACTTTCCCAAAAATCGCCTCATTAGGCAGACTCAGCCCCAGGTAGAACAAGACCAGAGGAGATGCGAGTAGAGCTGGGATCAGGATAATGACCTGGCGCAGGGGCAACACCTTAGGCAGCCAGGAGTATAAAATGCCCAGACCCGAATTAATCGGGGCACTGGCAATGTAAATCCAGGGAAGACCACTGGCACCAAATCCGGATTGATCCAGGAACAGATCTGCAACACTCGCTTCAAACCAGGAAAGCCCGATCGCAGTGACTGTGTTAAAAACAAACATCAGGACTGTCCGTTCACCTTCCTCCAACCGGAGGTTCAGCCATCGGAGTAGCCGCAGACTCAGATTCTCCACAGCAAATCTCTGACTTTCATCCCTCATCTGATTCTTCCGTGTCCTGAATAGGCTGGCACCAGCATGCCTAAATTAACTCAGATTCTACAGAATTCGGCTAAAGTCAGGGACATTCGAAGCATAAAAGGATACTTGAGAAAAAATGGAGACACGCAAAACGCATCTCCATCGCACTCAGACCATAACTGAATCCCCATGCCTTCCATGAAGACACAGGCAAAGGAATAGATATCTCTTCGCCCTACCCAAGTACCGATTCCAGTCAGGGTGTTCACGCTCCTTAGACTGGAAGTTCTTAGGCTGGAAGCTCCCTTTGTCTATTTCTTCGGAGAGAGCAACATCATCATGTTCCGCCCCTCTTTCTTAGGCGCTTGCTGCACTTCCGCCACCTCTTTAAGATCCGTAGCCATGCGCATCAGCAGGGTTTCAGCCAAGTCACTATGCTGAATCTCACGCCCCCGAAACATGATGGTCGCCTTCACTTTATCTCCAGCCTTAAGAAAACGCTCCGCCTGATTGATTCGCACGTTATAGTCATGGTCTTCAATCTTATAGCGCATCTTCACTTCTTTCACGTCAGAAGTATGCTGCTTCTTTTTGGCCTCTCTTGCCTTCTTCTCTTGCTCAAACTTAAATTTGCCGTAATCCATAATTCGGCAAACGGGAGGGTCAGCTTTATCACTGACCAGAACCAGATCCAACTCTTTCTCCTCAGCGATTTGTAGAGCTTCGCGAGGAGTAAGAATACCCAGTTGAGCTCCATCTGTATCAATTACCCGAATTTTGGGGAACCGAATACGTTCATTAATTTGTGGCAGATCACGATTTGGTTTTCTTTCAGTCACAGGCATCCATATCTGTTACTCACTGACATTCTAATCAGTCCGAAGGAGTTTCTGTCCAAATTGGGTACAAATATTTTCACGGTTTTTCCATTATAGAGCCCCTTAGATAGATGTGGGGACAGTGTTCCAAGCCCAAGGCTTTGGCTTTATGCCCCTCCGATCGTTGAAACATAAACAAATATTACGAATGTGCCGTCATGACAGCATAACGTCTTGACAGCTTTCAGATGGAGCCGTTATCGTAACGGAACGTACCCGGGTATAGCGGCCGTAAAGTTATATGCAAGATAAGCAAAAGGTTACTCTCTATATTTCGCCAGGACTTCATCGTCAGCTCAAAGTAAGGTCAGCAGTTGATTGTGAGCCGATGTCTTCTATTGTTGAGAAAGCGATCGTCTTCTACCTCTCTCACCCGGAAATTGTTGACGAAGTCGCTTCTGGACAGAGTTCCTACGGTCAGGCCCATGCCGTGCATAGTTGCCCCGAATGCGCCACTTCGGTTGTGGTTCGAGAAGGCACCCTCGTGGCACTGGGAGGGCAAGCAACATTCTTGGCGGAATCGGAAACCAGTCTATCTGTCAAAGATGCTCAAAGGGTTTCGGGAAGCGATAAGCAGGGCGAAGAAGAATTAGTGCCTTGCTAGGTCTTGCTAGGTTTGGTGTGGTGGTGATTGGTGCTTTTTGAGTCAGGTGTCGCCCTTGTAGAACTTTCTTGTAGAACTTTATTGTAGAACTTTATTGTCAAAGAGCCTTTATCTGAACAATTTCTCTAGGTATCTCCAAGAGTTCTCCAAAAGTATTGTTCTTGGCTTTAAGCATTCAGGGATACAGGAGTGGGCGACAGGAGTGGGCGCAAGAGGAAGAAAATTTAGGATTTAGCCTGCAGCTTCAGCACTGGTTTCTCCAAGATGAGGCTATCAGGTGAAAGTCAGGGCTAGGCAAAGTCTGCACCGTCTATCGGATCGATGGTCATGCAAGAAGAGATTGGTATCTTACTTCAAGCTCAGTATCCTCTGATTTATCTCGTAACTTCTGAGGAGGAGCGCGCTGAGCAGGCAATTGCCACAATTGCTCAAGTTAAGCCCCAGCGGCGTGTCTTTATCTGGACTGTTACTCACGGCATCGTCGAGTATGGTCAGCCCCGAACCACTACCCAGCACAACACTGTCTCCCCAGAAGCCGCAATTGAATGGGTGGTTCGGCAGCGCGATCCCGCTATTTTCGTCTTTAAAGATCTCCATCCTTTCATGGATTCCCCTGCTGTTAACCGTTGGCTACGAGATGCCATTGCCAGCTTTAAGGGTTCCCAGAAAGCAATTATCCTGATGTCACCGGTTCAGCAGGTTCCGATTGAACTCGAAAAGGAAGTCATCGTCCTGGATTTTCCACTCCCAGATATTGCTGAATTGAATCAGGTCTTATCTCAGCAGTTAGAGCAAACTCGGGGTCGGCGGGTCACCACTGAGATGCGGGAGAAATTGTTGAAGGCGGCTTTGGGCCTGACCAAAGATGAGGCGGAAAAGGTCTATCGCAAAGCCCAGGTCACTGCAGGCCGATTGACGGAAGCAGAAGTCGAGATTGTTCTTTCCGAAAAGAAACAGCTAATTCGACGCAATGGCATCCTGGAGTATATCGAGGAAGATGAAACAATCGACTCTGTTGGTGGTCTGGAAGAACTGAAGCACTGGCTGAAGCAGCGCTCCAATGCCTTTACCGAGCGGGCCCGAGAATATGGGCTCCCTCAACCCAAAGGGATGTTAATTCTTGGAGTTCCTGGATGTGGTAAATCTTTGATTGCCAAAACCACCTCTCGCCTCTGGGGATTGCCCCTCCTCCGTTTAGATATGGGGCGGGTTTATGATGGCTCGATGGTCGGGCGTTCAGAAGCAAACTTACGAAATGCTTTGAAAACGGCTGAGTCCATTTCTCCAGCGATCCTATTCATTGATGAGATCGACAAAGCCTTCGCTGGGGGGGCCGGTTCTGCCGATTCTGATGGTGGTACCTCCAGTCGGATTTTCGGCTCTTTCCTGACCTGGATGCAGGAAAAGGTTTCTCCGGTGTTTGTGATGGCAACAGCCAACCGGGTTGATCGATTACCAGGGGAGTTCCTGCGCAAGGGGCGCTTTGATGAAATCTTCTTTGTGGATCTGCCCACCCCAGAGGAACGCCAGGACATCTTTCGCATTCACCTGGCAAAACGCCGTCGTGATATTGCCAGGTTTGATCTGGATCAGCTTGCGAATGTTTGCGAAGGCTTTTCGGGCGCAGAAATTGAACAGGCCCTTGTTGCAGCCATGTACGAAGCCTTCGCCCAAGAGCGTGAGTTTACCCAATTGGACATTATCGCATCGATTAAGGCTACCCTGCCGCTGTCCAAAACCATGAATGAACAGGTCACAGCGCTACGTGACTGGGCCCGTCAACGGGCCAGACCTGCTGCAGCCTCCGTTGCTGAGTATCAGCGAATGGAGTTCTAAAGTCTTTCTCTCCTGCTCCCAACAGGAGGAAAGGTCGGTAAATTGCCGACAGTTTCAACAAAAAAGTTTTGAATCCAAAGTCTTGTTCAACACAAGCTCTGGCCCTCAAAACTCTTCCCATAAAAACCAACGTTGTCGTTTTTATCTCTTCAGGAGGATTCCCAATGTCTCACTTTAGCACTTTGCGCACCAAAATTACTGACGCCGAAATTCTGAAGGCCTCCCTGCGTGACCTGGGTATCACCGTCAAGACCGAGGCTGATGTTCGCGGGTACAACGGTCAGCGAGTTCGTTCTGATATCGTTGCTGTTCTGGAAGGCGAGTATGACCTTGGCTGGTCTCGCAATAGCGACGGTTCCTTTGATCTGATTGCTGACCTGTGGGGTGTTGCCAAGAAGCATAACCAGACTGAGTTGATTAACTCAATCAACCAGAAGTATGCCGTCAATAAGACCCTGGCAGAGGTGAAGCGCCCTGGCCTACAAAATGCCAACGTTAAGTTGGTTCTGCAAAAGTAACTTTTCTGCGCGTTCCCAAGCTTGCGGGTTAACCAGTCTGTAGGTTAGCCCGTTTTTTCCTGGGGATTTTTGATAGAGCCGTCACCGCCTTCATGCAGAAAACTGCCATAAATCCGCAGAAGCGCCCCATTGGGATAGAAATATCCTGGTGGGGCATCTGTACAATGGGCAGTGTTGTCGCGGAAATAGGCGATCGGTCATGGGGAACAGGATTACACCATATTTTTCGCTGGAGCAGGATCAACGGATTCGGCAAATCGTGCAAGACTGTGGCCGCAAAGTCAGAAATCTGGCTGCCGAGCAACTGGAGGTCTTCCAAAAGGGTCCGAACGATTATGTCACCAATGTCGATCGAGAACTGGATCGATACCTATCCAATGCCTTTCAGTCCCTATTTCCGGAGGATGGCATCGTCACGGAAGAAAATGCCCAATCCAGAGACGCCTTTTTCCGTAACGTCGATCGGCTGTGGGTGATCGATCCCCTGGATGGAACCGAAGATTTTATTCAGGGGAAGGCGGAATATTCCGTCATGGTTGGGTTACTCCAGGCCAGTCGCCCTATTGCTGGCTGGATTTACGCCCCCGTGACCGACCAAATGTACTTTGGTAGTCCCCAGTCTGGACTATTTAAGACAACCGGTGACGCCTTACCCCAGAGCCTGCAACCCACTCAACCCCCTGCGCTCTCCAGGGAATTTTGCCCCGTCATGATTGGAACCAGGGACCAGAAGAATTTTGGGCTGGCTCTTTCACAGGCTATCCCTGGCATCCAGTTTAGTTCTCTCGGCAGTTTTGGCCTCAAGGTGATGGAAGTGATTCTAGGTAGAGCAGGACTGTATCTTTACCTGAATGGTCGAGTTAAGGTATGGGACACTGCTGGCCCCCTGGCCCTGGCCCAAACCGCCGGACTGGTCTGCTGCGACCTGGCAGGTGAGCCGATTAGCTTCCTGCCTGAGGCCCTGAACCTGGAAACCCTGAGCCACAAACAAGCGATCTTAGTTGGCTGGCCAACATACATGGAGCCTCTTCTGCCCAAAATCAGACAGGTTGCAACGCTAGCCCTCCCTGACAGTCACAACCCAACCTGATTTTTAGAGTACAAATCTACTAAAAAACGATCCCATTATGGTAAAGTACTCCTGAATCGGAGTCAGGCTATGAGTGGAATCACCCGCAGACTATCTATTCCTGAACTGAGTCAGCAAATTCTGCAAATGGCAGAATTGGGCGTTTACAGGGAATCCATTTTGGAAGCCTTCCAACCTCTAGCAACTCAGAAAGAAATCCGTTGCGCGATCGCCCATGCCAAACGGTTTGGACTACACTCCGTGCCCAATCTGCGCGATGCGGAATTGGGGACTTATTACCAGCTCGACCAAACCAAGTATCAATCTTTACAACATTTACTCGATCGACCCGAAACCTTCGGGAAAGATGCCGACCTGATTCAGCGCGTGACCCAGGCGAGTCAATCCCTGGAATTAACCCTGACGATCGCCCGAGGTGTTACCGTTGCCCTGACCTGCCTCACGATCGTCGCCTGGTGCATGGGTGGAGAGCAAATCAGTCTGGGGCTTCTGGGAAGCACCGTCAGTGCCGCCGGAATCTGGGCCTTACAGAAAGCCTTGACTGGACGATTCTCTTAAGCCAAGAACCCTAATCTCTTCCCATTGTCACGAGCCAGACGGATCAAGTTTTGCCGTTGGGTGCGGTCAATGGTCATGCCTTCACAGAAAGCCGTGATGACCTCGGCATGGATGGCGATGGCTTGACCCCGCATCTGATTGAATTTTGCTTTACCAATCCGGTTCCGCAGCAAACAGACAATCGGTGCAAACATGATGAACTCCTTCTGTATCGTTTTGTTTACTTTTCTTTACATATATTAACAAATATTTCTAAATGATCAAGGCATGGTGAGTATTTTTGCTCATTTCTTTAAATAAGGGGGGTCTCGATAAAGCAGCAGGGGGGGCTGGCAGGAGTGGTCCGGGAAGGTCCGGCTCGCAATCACCCATTGAACGGGTATTCCAGCAATGTCTCATTCGACACGTACTTTCCGGATCGCCTCACAAAGTCTGGAAAATTGGAGTTGGAGTATGATTCGCCATCGCCCCATGAGGGGGTAAGTGCTGAAGGGAATGGCAAAACGATCTCTGAAAGCTTCTCCAAGTGGAATTGTTAGAGCAAAACAGGCCTTCCAACGACGAGAATGGACCCAGGAATATCTGGCCAGTGAAGTCGGTTTACAAACCCGCCAACCCATCTGGAAATTTTTTTCTGGCCGCCCGATCGAGCGACATCTGTTCATTGATATTTGCTTCCGCCTGGATCTGGATTGGGAAGACATTGCCGATCGACCCCGGTTAGACGATCCGATCGACAATCCAGAGCCGATCTCAGACCCCAATCAGCAGCCGTCCTTGCCCTGGGTTCAGCAGGTCCAGGCCCAACTTGAGCCCGTGATCCAGACCCAATGTGGAGTCCTCCAAACCACGATCGATCTGGCCCAACCCCTTCCCCTTTTGCAGGTCTACACCGATGTCTATCTATTACCCCACCTGTCCAGTCAGCGCTGGTTAGAGGTAGAGGATCTGCAGCCCAGTCCAGCCCATCTGAGATCGGGGCACGGCTTTCCCTCTGGCGTATCCCGAATCAAAGCATGGGAAGCTCTGGCAACCTATCCCAAACTCCTGATTTTGGGTCAGCCGGGATCAGGAAAGACCACACTCTTGCAGTATCTTGCCCTGCAATGCCTCCAGGGCTCTGTCCAAGGCGATCGGATTCCCATTTTCCTTCCCCTGCGGCACCTGCACAATGCAGCCACCTCCGCCCTGGAAGCAGTGATTCACCAACAATGGAGTGAATTTGGCCTCACCCAGGACCAGAGTCAAACCCTATTGAAGCAGGGTAAAGCCCTGTTGTTGCTGGATGGATTGGATGAAGTCAACCCGGCTGAGCAGGACCTGCTCCACTATCAGATCCAAAAATTTGCCGACACCTATCATCAGGTTCTGATTGTCATCACAAGCCGACTGGCTGCCCGGGAGCATTCCTTCCAGGGGTTTGCCCGTATGGAAGTTGCGGACTTTGACCCTTCCCAAATCACGAGCTTTGTCCACAAGTGGTTCGTCGCCATGAATCCAACCGCCCCTGAGGTGGGAACGGCTCGGGCGACCCAATTTCTGGAACAGTTACAACGGCGGGAAAATCAACCCATTCTGGAACTGGCCGTCACCCCAATTCTGCTCCACCTGGCCTGTCTGGTCTTTCAAGAACGGGGAGCCTTTCCCAAAAAGCGGTCACAACTTTATCAAAGCAGTCTGGATATTCTGCTGGTGCGATGGGACAGTGCCCGTGGCATTCAACGACAAACTGGAGACAGCCTGTTCCATCTTTCATTGGCCGATCGCATCACCCTGCTCAGTCAAATGGCCGCCACCATGTTTGAACAGGGCCGTTATTTTTTCGATAAAGCAGAAGTTCTGCCCCTGATTGTGGCACATCTGGCCACCCATGGAGACGGCAATCTCGACCCTGAAACGCTCTGGCAGGCCGGTGAAGACATTCTACGCACGATCGCCTGCCACCATGGTCTTTTAATTGAACGGGCCAGAGATGTGTATTCCTTTTCCCACCTCACGTTTCAGGAATACCTGACTGCCCGGCGCAGTTTTATCAACAGTCTAGCTCCCGCGCCATCTGAGTCTAACGGGAAGTCCCCGGCATGGTTGGCCTTAAGCCACCACGTTTTGGAACCCCACTGGCACGAGGTCATCGCCCTGACGGCTGAACTGCTCCCAGGAGCAGACCCCCTGATCGAGGCCATGATCAGCCAGATTGAGGATTTGACGACAGCCCCTGCCCTGCAACCGCTCCTCCACTGGGCTCAACGCAAAGCAGTTGTGATTGATCGTAGTCATCCGGCTGCCGTGCGGGCCTTTTACTTATCGCTGGCCCTCGGCCAGGGTCTGGATCTGGCTTCTGCCCTGGATCCACATCTGGCGATGGACCTGCCATCCGATCTGGCCCTCGATCGGGCCCTGATGCATCTTCTGAGTCTAGCCAAGGCTCTGGTCATTGCCCCCACGATAGAGCAAAGTTTGTCCCTCTGTTTCGCCTTCGATCTGGAGCAGCGGTTTAGCATTGCCGCTCAGTTTAGCCAGGAGTTACAAACCCTGCGCGACGACCTGATGACCGGAACACCCAATGAGCCTTCCCTGCAGGTCTGGTGCGAGGAGGCTGGAGGCCCTTGGTTGGAGCAACTCCGGCAGACCCTAATCACCGGGCGTGATGTGGGCCATGACTGGCAACTGACCCCATCCCAATGGGAGCAAATGCAAGGCTACTACCAGGCCAACCTGTTTATCATGCAATGCCTGAGCCGGGGTGTACGAATTACCCCTGCACTCCAGGGAAAGCTGACCCAAAGGCTATTGCAGATTCAAGTCTAGAATTTCACCGATCAATCCCTATGCCCTACTTGAATGGTGATCGCGACAATTATTTCCACCCAAGCACTTCAGGCAACCCCTCTTTCATACCCAGTTTTGAGTCACTAGGCCATTAGACTATGCAAGTCGATCTTTCTTCCAGCCCTGAGGGTCGCAAGCAATTTTATGATCAGGTCGCCGAGATTGCTCTCCAGATCTACCAATCGGTGAACTTGAGTGAAACCCTCAGCACCACGGTACAGGAAGTGCGTCGGCTGCTGCAGACCGATCGCGTCCTGATCTATCGGTTTCAACCGGATGGAAACGGTACTGTGCTGTCAGAGTCAGTGGGAACGGATTGGACCGCAATTAAAGGCATGACGATTGCCGATCCTTGTTTTGAATCGGGATGGTTTCAACCTTATGTGGAGGGCCGGGTACGGGCGATCGATGACATCCACCAGGCTGATCTGCAAGATTGCCACATTGAGATGCTGGAACAGTTTCAGGTCCGGGCCAACCTGGTCATTCCGATTTTGCACGGCTATCCAGAACTCCTGGTCTTCAAGTCTTCCCTGCAAGAAGAGGCTCAACCTTCCATGGCTGAGATGGAGCAACGCTGCATCGAAGATTTGGAGCGGGAAGCCAAACTGCATAATTTTCGCTACTCCGAACTCTGGGGGTTGTTAATTGTTCATCACTGTTCCGCTCCCCGCTCCTGGAGCCCTCTGGAAATCGCCTTTTTGCAACAACTGGCCGTTCACATTTCCACCGCCATCCAAAAGTCAAAGCTGCAGCAATTCTCTGAGTGGCTGATTGATAGCAGTGTAGATGGCATTTTTGCCTTCAACAGAGAGTGTCGTTACATTGTCTGGAACTCGGGCATGGAGCGCATCTCCGGTGTCAAACGGATTGAAACACTAGGCCGCATCGCCTTTGACCTCTTCCCCTTTTTGCAAACCACCCAGGAAGATGCCTTGTTCTATGCCGCCCTGGGCGGGGAAACGGTGATCTCCAAAGACAAACCCTGCGCTTTCTCCCTTCAGGGGCAACAGGGGGTTTTAGAAACCCATTACTGCCCCCTGAAGGGAGAATCCGGCACCATCATTGGTGGGATTGGGATTGTGCGCGATATCACCGAGCGAAAACGGGCAGAAGAACAACTCCAGGCCACTACCCTACGCCTGAGCACCCTGATTAAAAGCCTTCAGGCCGGGGTCTTACTGGAAGATGAGAATCGCCGGATTATCCTGACCAATGAAGCATTTTGCCAGTTGTTCAGCCTCTCAATGCCTCCAACAGCCTTGGTAGGCCAGGATTGTAGACAGGCTGTCCAGGGCACTTTAGCCCTGATCAAAGATCCAAACGGCTTTGCGCTCCGCTTGCAGGAGGTTTTACGCCAGCGTCAACCGGTTCTCGGTGAAGCGATCGATCTGGCCGATGGCCGCATTCTGGAGCGAGACTACGCCCCTATCTTTGCCGGAGAGGATTACCGGGGACATCTCTGGCAGTATCGGGATATCAGCGATCGCAAACGGGCAGAGCGACGATTGGCCCAGTTGAAAGACTGTTTCCTCAACTTTGGCAGCGATCCGAATGACAATATCAATCACCTGGTTGCCCTCTGCGGAGAAGCTCTACAAGCCACCTGCGCCATCTATACCCATCTTGAAGGAAATTGCCTGGTGGCGATCGGGCAATGGCAGACCCCACCTGATTTCCCTCCCCAACATCCAGCAGAGGGACACCTGTACCATGAGGTGATTCACCAAAACGGAGATAGCCCCCTGGTTGTCCACCAACTGACCCAAACCCCCTATGCCCAGATCGACCCCAACATCCGGCGCTACCAGTGGCAAACCTACGCCGGGGTATCTGTGAAATGGAATCGGGTCGCTGTGGGTTCTCTCTGTGTCCTGTATGGGTCGGATGTGGCTCCCAGTGCCGAAGATTTGCAATTTATGAGCATTATTGCTGGGGCGATCGGGGTGGAAGAGGAGCGCTGGCAATCAGCTCAGGCTTTAGAGCGCCAAAATCTGGTTCTGGAGCAGGCCAGGGCGATCGCGGAAACCGCCAACCGGGCCAAAAGTACATTCCTGGCCACCATGAGCCATGAAATCCGCACTCCCATGAACGCGGTGATTGGCATGACCGGCCTGTTGCTCAACACTCGCCTCAGCCCTGAACAACGGGATTATGTGCAGACCGTTCGGAGCAGCAGCCAGACGTTGCTGACCCTGATCAATGACATCCTGGACTTTTCGAAGATCGAGTCTGGCAAGTTGGAACTGGAGGAACATCCCTTCAACCTCCATACCTGCCTGGAGGAATCCCTCGATCTGGTCGCGCCCCAAGCTGCCGCCAAAAACCTGGAGCTCAGTTACCTGATCGATCCCCAGGTTCCCGCCCAAATCATTGGAGATATCACACGACTCCGACAGGTCCTGGTCAATCTCGTCAGTAACGCCGTTAAGTTCACTGAGGTCGGAGAGGTGGTGATTGCCGTCTCCGTCTGTGCGATCGGGAAAGAGCAGGAAATTCAGGCTCTCCCCACCCAGGGACAACCGGAGGCTCCTCTCTACACCCTCCTATTCACGGTAAAAGATACCGGAATTGGGATTTCGCCCGATCGCCTCGATCGGCTATTTCAGCGGTTCAGCCAGGCGGATGCTTCTGTGACCCGTCAGTATGGCGGGACCGGACTGGGCTTGGCCATCAGCAAGCGGATCTGCGAGATTATGGGTGGGAGCATGTGGGTCAAGAGCCACAACCATGTGGGTGGAACCCCCCCCGCCACTGTTCCCTCCTCGATTCTGGATGCCCCTGTCTTCTCAGCCTCCTCCCATCGCACCTTCCATTCCAAGTATCAGCCGTCTACCTCCCAGGGCACCACCTTCTATTTCACAGTCACAGTTCGCACCGCTCCTACTTCCTTAGCCCATGCTCCCATCTTTCCCGAACCTGATCTGGCCGGGAAGCGTTTGCTGATTGTCCATGGCAGTGCCATGAGCCGCCATTCCCTGGCATTGCAGATGCTGGCCTGGGGCATTAAGGTCCAAGCCGTCCACACAGGGATGGCCGCCCTGAAGCAACTCAAGCAGGGAAAAGCCCCAGATGCTGTGTTGATTGAGATGACCCTTCCCGATCAGGATGGGCTGGAGTTGGCCGGGCAAATCCACACCCTCCCTGGCCAAGCAACCCTACCGATCATCCTGCTTCGGCCTGTGGGACAGCAGATTCTTACCCTGGAGAACAGGCAGGTCGATCGCTTCACCTGCTTGAATAAACCCGTCAAAACAGCCCAACTGCATCAGGTTCTGGTGCAAGTCGTCCTGGGCCGCTCCTCCGAACCGGTTGCCCCCAGTACAATTCTGCTCTCCGATCCGGAGCTGGCGGATCTGCTATCCGCCGATCGCTTACCCCTGAACATTCTGGTCGTCGATGACATCACCATCAACCAGACCATTATGTTGAAGATGCTAGAAAACCTGGGCTATCGGGCTGATGTTGCCAACAATGGGAAAGAAGCCGTGGAATGCCTCAGGCGGCAACCCTACGACCTGGTGTTTATGGATGTGCAGATGCCGGATATGGATGGGCTGGAGGCCACTCGCCAGATCCGCCAGGGGGAAACAGATTATCCCCCCCCCTGGGTCGTTGCAGTCACAGCCCATGCTATGCAGAGCGATCGGGAAGAATGTTTGAACGCAGGAATGGATGACTACATCAGTAAGCCGATTTTTATGGAGGAACTGATCCGAGTGTTGAACCATTACCGCGATCGCCATCAGATTCCTCTGGGAGCACCCCGCTTCTCGACTGATGCCTTTGAGTCAGCAGGGACCATGGGGGGATATTCTCCTGCACCGTTGCCCAACAGGGCTGGCTCTACAGATGCCGTGATTGACGATCAGGTTGTCCAGAGCCTGATGCAAATGTTCGGCCAGGAAGCCATCCCACTCCTGGCCGAACTCTTCCAGAACTACCAGGAAGATGCCCCGATCAGTTTGCAACGAATTCAGACTGCGATCGTGGAGCAGAACGATGCCGCTCTCAAAACAGCCGCCCATGCCCTCCGTTCCATGAGCCTTAATCTCGGCATGATCGCCCTGGGAGAACTGTGCAAAACCCTAGAGATGAATGCGAAAAGCCATCACCTCGATGGAGCAGCCGAGCTACTGAGCCAGATTGAGACTGAATATCAGCGATCGCTGATCACCTTTCAGCAGCAATATCTTTGACCTCCAGTCCTTTATTTTAAATCTTCTGATGAATTTTTCTTCCTTTGAACCGAAGACATTGACTGTGCTCGTAGTGGACGACGAACGAAACCTGCGCCTGTTGCTCTGTCGAGCCATGGAAACAGAAGGCTACCAGGTGCAGGAGGCCAGCAGCGGAGAATCCTGCCTGGCCCTCTGTGAGCAACACCTGCCAGATTTAATTTTGCTGGATGCCGTCATGCCCGATCTGGATGGGTTTGCCTGTTGTAACCAGCTTCAGGCGCGTCTGGCCGATCGCTGCCCTCCGATTCTGATGATCACAGCCCTGTCTGACTGTGAATCCGTAGACCGAGCCTTTGCAGCCGGGGCAATTGATTTTGTCACCAAACCCATTCAGTGGCCTGTCCTCCGCCGCCGCGTTCAGCGCATTTTACAGACCCATCAGGCTATGACAGAGCTCCGACAACTGAGAGCACAGGTCAAAGCGCTCCAGGAAGCTGCCAGCCCGCAGACCCCTGAGACGTATATCACCTGATGGAGAATTGCTATAGATTGGAGTCAGCTTGTATTTACTGAGTGGATCCTTATGCCTCCTCGCTGGCCCCGTCAACCCGATCGCAAAGACCCAGCCTATCGCCGGTTAGACGATCGGATGAACTTTGCTGTCCATGTTGCCCTTTTTGCGGTAACCAATTCTGGTCTGTGGTTCTTCCAGCTTCTTAACCATGCTGGAAATACTGCCGCTATCTGGCCGATCACCCCCTGGATTACGGGAGGCTGGTTATTCATCCTGTTCCTGCATGCGGTCTATATTTTCAAGGTAGCTGACTACTCCTATGCTGCCGTCGAGATGGGGGCTCCCCCAGATAGCCCCCCGACTCGTGGTAAGTCAATCAATGATTGACGGGTAGCCAAAATCCAGGTTGTTGATTGGGGTTAAATTTTGCGGGTCTTCGACCCGTCAAAATCTTCCTGACGGAACACTAGCTCTGCTGATTAATTCACCCTCGGAGGTCTGACGATGGCACGATCGAACACGACTGAACTGCTGGAAGCTCTCGCCGCTGAGCTTGGCGAAAATATCTATCTGGATATTGCCAAGTGGCATCTCCATCTGGAGAATGCCAAACTCCATACCCCTCTGGCTGAACAATTGTATCCCCTCTTAGCTGCTGGCCCCATTCAGGAGGATCAGGTCATCCGAATCTTAAGCACCATTCCCGTCAAAATTGGCGGCGGCAAGAAAGAGATTCCTCTCGTGGATCTGCTCCCGATGCAGTGCCAGGTGACCTTGATCGATATCCTGGAGCGATTCCAGAAGGATCTGTAACCAGGTCTGAACAATCCGATCGGTACAGGAGCATCCCTGCTGTCCCACCTGGCCCGAACAGGCATAACCATCCTGACCAGTCAGGCTCAGACAGGATAGAGTATGTGGGGAAGACATCGAATCCTATTTCTCTGGCCTCATTTCCATTCCTCTTAAGATATGCCCGATCCTCAAATCTCGGCTATTATCTGTACCCATAATCGGGATCATTACCTGGGCGCTGCGATCGACAGCCTGCTGCACCAGGATTTTTCAGCCTTTGAGGTCATCGTAGTCGATAACGCTTCCACCGATCGCACCCGGGCTGTAGTGGAAAGTCGGCTGCCCCATCCCAAACTGCAATATATTTACGAAGCCACCGTCGGACTCTCGGTAGCCCGCAATACGGGAGCCCATACCGCTATTGCCCCCATTCTGGCCTATCTGGATGATGATGCCGTCGCTTCTCCCCAGTGGCTTCAGGTTCTGGTCAAGGCCTATGGGGAGAATGAGCGACTGGCGATCGCAGGCGGGAAAGTCACCCTCCTTTGGCCTCCCGGTGTCACCCCTCCCCCCTGGCTCTCTTTGAATCTATCTGGCAACCTGGGGTACTACGATCTGGGGGATCAAGTGCTCTCGATTACAGAACCCGGCTTAACCCCACGGGGATTAAACTACTCCCTGCGTCGCAGCTTTTTAGATCAGGTAGGGGGATTTGATACCAACCTGGGCCGAGTGGGAAAAAACTTACTATCTAACGAAGAGTTACAAATGACCGAGAAGGCTCTGGAGTTGGGTTGGCAGGTCGCCTACCTACCCCAGGCTCTGGTGGCTCACAATGTCGCCCCGGAAAGGCTGGAACGATCCTGGTTTTTCCGCCGGAGCTGGTGGCAGGGGATCAGTGAATGCTATCGAGAGCAACTGGCGGGTCGGGATGGTCCGATCCAACTGACCAGGGGCGGAGAGCGGCTGTTACGGGGACTCTACAAGTGGGTACAATACTCCGGGGACCCGGCACACAGCTTCGATAAGCTCGTCTACGCCTACGGTCAGCTCGGTTACTTAAGTGCTGTGATTAAAGGTGTACTGTGGAAACCAACCCGGGCCAAACAGTGATAGGAGCCGCCATGTCCAAAATTCCGGTTTCTGTACTGATTCCTGCTAAGAATGAAGAGCTGAATCTCCCAGCCTGCCTGACCAGTGTCGCCAGGGCAGATGAAGTCTTTGTGGTGGACTCCCAAAGTAGCGATCGTACCGGTGAAATTGCCGAGCGCTATGGGGCTCAAGTGGTTCAGTTTCACTTCAATGGCCGCTGGCCGAAAAAGAAGAACTGGTCCCTGGAAAATCTTCCCTTCCGCAATGAGTGGATTCTGATTGTGGACTGTGATGAACGCATCACCCCCGAACTCTGGGAGGAAATCGCAACGGCCATCCAGAACCCAGCCTTCAATGGCTACTTCTTGAATCGCCGGGTTTTCTTTTTAGGGAAATGGATTCGGCATGGTGGCAAATATCCGGACTGGAACCTGCGCCTGTTCAAACACCAGGCCGGTCGTTATGAGAACCTGAATACGGAGGAGATCCGGAATACAGGGGATAACGAAGTCCATGAGCATGTCATTTTGCAGGGCAAAGTCGGTTACCTGAAGGAAGACATGCTCCATGAGGACTACCGGGATATTTACCACTGGCTAGAGCGGCACAATCGGTATTCCAACTGGGAGGCCCGGGTCTACCTGAATTTATTGACTGGTAAGGATGAGACCGGGTCAATCGGGGCCAATCTGTTTGGAGATGCCGTGCAACGTAAACGCTTCCTGAAAACCATCTGGGTGCGGTTACCCTTCAAGCCCATGTTACGATTCATCCTGTTTTACATTATTCGTCTGGGCTTTCTGGATGGCAGGGCCGGTTATATCTATGGCAGGCTTTTGAGCCAGTATGAGTATCAGATTGGGGTCAAGTTATACGAACTCCGCTATTGTGGTGGCCAGTTGAATACCGCCGTCACGGCTCCAGTTGCGCCTCCAGCCATCCCGCAGGTCGAGAAGCAAGCTGTTCCTTAAGTGGACCTATCAGCGATGTCAGAAGAGCTTCCAACGTCTCCCCCCCCCACTGCTGTTGATCTGACCGCTGCTGCTGTAGTGGATCTGCGCAACTATTATCAGCCGGGCTTCGATCGGGGACGCCCTGGCTGGTATGTCCTGCTCTGGTGGCTGGTGCAGGCGATCGTATTTCCCCTCACCCTGCATGCCCACCATGCCCCCCGACGAGCCTTACTCCGGCTCTTTGGAGCCAAAGTGGGCCGTGGGGTGGTCATCCGCCCCACGGCCCGGATTACCTATCCCTGGAAAGTAGAGATTGGGGACTATAGCTGGATTGGTGATGATGTGGTTCTCTATAGCCTGAACCGTATCTGGATTGGAGCCCACTGCGTCATCTCCCAGAAAAGCTACCTCTGTACGGGCAGTCACGACATTCATCATCCAGCCTTTCCACTGATCACCCAACCGATTGCGATCGGGAATGGAGTCTGGGTTGCAACCGACTGCTTCGTAGGGCCTGGTGTCCAAATTGGGGCCAATGCAGTGATTGGGGCTCGCAGCAGCGTGTTCACTGATATGCCTGCAGGTCAAATCTGCTGGGGCACCCCTTGCCGTTCGTATCGCAAGCGGGAAATGGCCCCGTCATAGGGTTGGGAAAAAGACTCGCAGATAAACTGCCACCAACTGTTCACCCCAGAGGGCAGCTATGAATGCACCCAGGGCCAGAAACGGCCCAAAAGGGAAGGGCTGCCCTCGATTTAACCAGCCCAGGGCGATCGCCCCACCCCCCAGAAACGCTCCCCCGGCACAGGCCAGAAAACCTGCCAGCAGAAAAAGCTTCCAGCCCAACCAGGCTCCCATCATGGCGGCCAGCTTGGCATCGCCCCCCCCCATAGCAGGCTTAGCGAAGGCGATCGACCCGACGATCGTCACGATATCCAGCAACCAGATCCCAACTACAGCCCCCCCAATCCCCGTCATCAGGTGGGTGATACAGCCAGCCCAGCCACCAGCAGCCAGCCCTGCGATCGCCTGGGATAAAAGCCCCACCAGCAATCCCCACTTGGTCAGCACATGGGGCAAGGTCATGGTATCGAGGTCAATCATGGCCAGAGCCAGCAACCAGCTCGCGAAGACCCAGATAACCAGCGTTTTCAGGGGCAGCAGGGCTTCCTGGGACAGCGCAGTTTGCCAGTAGACCAGAACAAACAGGCATCCCGTTGCAGCTTCAATGCAGGGGTAACGGACAGAAATACGAGTTCTACAGTTTTTGCAGCGACCTTTCAGCCAGAGCCACCCCAAAACTGGCACATTTTCAGAACGACCCAATCGATGCAAACAGACCGGACATCGAGAGGGAGGCCAGAGTAGGGACAGCCCGGATGGAATGCGATAAATCACGACATTAAGAAAACTACCAATGGCCGAGCCAAGGGCAAAGACAAAAAGGCCAATGATCAGGAGAAATAAGGTCTCCACCGATCCCCTAACTCGCTTCCTCAAGCTGGGTAAAGGGCACAAAGCGTTCTTGAGGCAATAAAATCGGCTTCCGGTTGAGGATTAACTTACCCCGAAGCGTGTACTGATTAACGGCCACCCCCAGGGGCGGCTGTGTCCGAGTTGGATGTGTTTCCCGATAAATACGATAGATTTCTCGGGCGGCAAACACAATCGACGGATCCATCAGACCGATGTCCGTTGTCCCGGCAGGTTTTTGTGATGGAATCTCTAATCGCTGCTGCGTAACATGTACCACTACTTTCCCTCTAAGCTTGATGAGCTAAACTCTAGTCGATCGTGGAATAGGAACAGAACGGAAAATTCTTAGCACATTTTTAGCAGGGATAGCGCCGTTTAGCCACTATTTGTATTGCTCCCCTGAAGTCACGGCAAGAACTGGCGTGCTTTCTGCTGTAGAAATAGCATACCAACCCCCCACAATCCCAACAGAGGCATCCCCTCTGGGACCGATTTTGGGGGTTCCGCTTCATCCCATCCAATGACATCAAATGCTAGCAGATCGAGATCAGTAACTTCTGCCAGTTCCCCAGGGGCGATCGTCGGGTCCATAATCCCTAGGCCCAGACTATCTTTCCAGTGACTGGATTGCTGGCCATCCCCAAAATCAGACCCCGTGGAGAATCCTCCCAGGGATGTAACCCCTTGATCCAGGGAAAAATACTTATCCCGATTGTCTGCCGTCCAATCCACGACCCCTGCAGTTGTGCTTTGGGTTGAATAACGGAATAGATCCAGCGGAGTGACAAACTGGAAAGCGTCATCGGAGAAAGGGCCATTGGGATTGGAGAGATTCGTATCCAGGGCCTCAACCCCACTGAGAAACCCCAGAGCGTGACCAATTTCATGAACCGCAATGCCAACAAAATCAAACACATCTAGCGTAATGCCATCACTCCGATCAAAATCCCAGTTGAACGCACTGCTAAAGGTGATACTGGCATCAATCGCCGTCCCATTGGCATCCAGCAGCCCCAGCGCTTTCGCATTCGCATTCGTCAGGCTAATCAAGCTATTATTCGTCCCACCATCATTATCCACATAGGGAAGCAGACTCCCAGGCCCCGCCGGATTATCGGCAGTTCCATTGATCAGCAGATCAATACTAGGGCCGTTGGCCAGGCTACTGACCGCGATCGCATCCTGATCCGAGGTTATATCGTCAAACAGGGCCTGCCTGAATGCCGTATAGGAATAAAGGGACTCGATCGAACTAGCCTGAGCCAGCACATCAGTCCCCAGGTCACTGAAGCCGATTTCGAGGTTGACGGTGACATCATCCAAAAGGTATGAAGACCAGATCTGACCCGCAGCCTGAAAGCCAGCAAGGGCATTGGGATCAAGGGTGGGATCGTAGATGAAGTTAAAGGTGAGGGCTTGGACTCGTGTTGCCAGAACCGTCATTCCTGCCATCAGGGATAGGGACAACGCGGTCAATGTACTCAAAGATGCTGGTAGATGCAAACTGACGAGCGGTTTTTGCATGGGCTCAACCCAGATTAATTCTATGTTGGCGGGAAAAATATAGCGGTTTTCTGCCCCCTGGAGGGTAGGGGCAGTGGCCCCTCAGTGAAGGGTAACTGGTTTTCCCCGTGACTTCACTTAAGTAAGAACCACCACATGCTGTCCTAATAGAATTGTGAAGCCAAGATTATCAAAAGATGATTAGAAATTTATGAAATAATCAGCTTCTGGATCAGGGCTGCGCCCATAGCCTTGCAACCCAATAAATTCTTGCCTTCGGACATAATATCTCCCGTCCGATCGCCCTGTTCCAGGACCTGCAGCACCGCCTGTTCAATCCGATCTGCTGCTGCGGGTTGATTCAACCCATAGCGCAGCATCATCGCCGCACTCAGCACCTGGGCCAGAGGATTGGCCTTATCCTGCCCCGCAATATCTGGCGCAGATCCGTGCACCGGCTCATACACCCCAGGCCCCCTGGCCCCAAGACTGGCCGAAGGCAACATGCCAATACTGCCGGTCAGCATAGCCGCTGCGTCGGAAAGAATATCCCCAAACAGATTGCTGGTTACGATCGTGTCAAATTGTTTGGGCCAGCGCACCAGTTGCATGGCAGCGTTGTCCACATACAGGTGGGTCAGCTCCACATCGGGATAGTCGGACGCCAGTTGGGTGATCCGATCGCGCCAGAACTGGGACACCTCCAGCACGTTGGCCTTATCCACCGAACAGAGCTTCTTGCCTCGCTTCCGAGCTGTCTCAAAGGCCACACGACCGATACGATCGATTTCAGACTCGGTATAAGCCATGGTGTTCACCCCCCGTTTCTCCCCAGACTCGGTGGCAAATACACCTCTGGGCTGGCCGAAGTAAATCCCACCCGTCAGCTCTCGCACCACCATAATATCCACCCCTTCCACCACCTCCCGTTTCAGGGATGAGGCATCGATCAGTTGAGGCAAAATTTTGGCCGGACGTAAGTTTGCGAACAGGCCCAAGCCCGATCTCAGCCCCAGCAAACCCGTCTCCGGGCGCAGGTGGCGGGGCAGGGTATCCCACTGATAGCCACCGATCGCTGCCAACAGCACCGCATCACTCCGACGACAGGTTTCCAGGGTGGCCGCCGGGAGGGGTTCCCCAGTAGCATCAATGGCTGCCCCCCCGATCAGGGCTTCCTGAAACTCAAACGTCAGGTCAAACTGCTGGCCGATGACCTGGAGCACATCCACGGCCACCGCCATAATTTCGGGGCCAATACCGTCACCGGGAAGCAATGTGATTCGATAGGGTTGGGTCATAGATAACAATTCAAGGTGAGGTTTCGTCGTAAGCCTGTCCAACGGCGTTGCATGGAACACCTATGGGGATAAAGCGGTATCATAGCCCCAATTGAGATGGGTATCCGAGTGCTGCGAGAACTGATTTTAACGTGAGAAGGGATCCTAGGACTAGCGGCTGTGATCAGGAGACAGCAGGGCTAGACAGAGGCAAGACCTAGCCACTGACAAAATGCACCGAATTCTCGAACAGATGCTGGGCGTTCCAGGCGAGTTACAGGAAAGTCCACTGCAGCAACAGGAAGGCATCGATCGGCTGATTCGGTTGGATTGTTTCGTAGTACTTTGTACTATATTTGGCGAAGTTCACAGATTTTTGTTGTGAGATCACAATGCAAATTGAAGCATACACCCCCCATCATCTTGAGGCTGTTGTTCGGCTTTCGCTTCGGGCATGGACTCCAGTCTTTGATTCACTTCAGCGCATTATGAATGCTGATGTATATCAGGCGTTCTATCCCAATCAATGGCAAGTGCGTCAGCAAAAATCTGTTGAGGATGTCTGTGCTGCGGAAGACACGCAGGTATGGGTTGCGATCGATGGAGGCTCTACTGTGGGTTTTGTTGCTATAAAACTACACTCAGAAGACAGTATGGGTGAAATCT
Source organism: Leptolyngbya sp. 'hensonii' (assembly GCF_001939115.1). Classification (GTDB taxonomy): domain Bacteria; phylum Cyanobacteriota; class Cyanobacteriia. Next base: position 68,866 of record NZ_MQTZ01000049.1, read on the forward strand.
ATATGGTTGCTGTCGATCCAGATTTTCAAGGTCACGGCATTGGTAGCGCTTTGATAGAATTTGCCTTAGCCCAGATGAAAGATGCTGGGATGTCTATTGCGATGGTTGAGACGGGAGGTGATTCTGGTCATGCTCCAGCACGTCACACTTATGAAAAGGCAGGTTTCGAGCTTTTCCCCGTGGCTAGATACTTTAAGGGGCTTTAAGCAGTATATTAATGCCGTTGGCATCGGATGGAACCTGAGCTACTGAGGATTCCCCATCAGGGTAAAAGCCGCCCAGGCTTTGGGGTCCGGATATTGTTTCAAGGTTTTCAACATGGCTTGCCGCATGGCCTGAGCCCGGTCAGGGTTTTGTAGCAGATTTCGATAGAACTCGGTCATTAGAAAGGCCGTGGGTTCATCGGGAACCTTCCAGAGGGAGACCAGCACGGAGGGCACCCCAGCCGTGATCAAGGCGCGGGACAGGCCAATCACCCCATCTCCTGTAGTATCCCCGCCACCTGTATCACAGGCACTCAGCACCACCAGTTCTGCCTGGGACAGGGTCAGCCCCAGAATTTCCTGGGTTGAGAGCAGGCCATCCTCACTGACAGAAGGTGCCAGGGCAATCGCCCCCGGAATTTCTGATTTCGCACCATCGACATAGAAATCGGTGAGCAGCCCATGGGTGGCCAGGTGAATGATGCGCGCCTGGGACAGCCGCTGTTTCACCAGAGCTTCCGTGGCCCGATCGCCCGTCAGGGCTTCGGTGTTCAGAAGTTTAGCGATGGTCTGCGCCTCTTTTTCAGCCCCTGGCAGACTGGTGAGCTGTTTGGCTGGACTGTTCAGGTCGAACTGGACGATCGGCATGGTGGGATTACCCACCACTAGCATCTCCCCGGTCCGGGCAATAGCAGGGCGTTGGGGGGTTAACTGCAGAATCTGGATGGCCGGTGCGGTCAGAATTGTATGGCTCTCAATCAGGAATTTCCCGGCTTCATCCTGCAGCGCTGCGAAGGGAACCAGAAACAGATCCCGCTGGGGCATGAAAACAATCGGCTGCTTGGGATCTTCAGGCAACAGATCGGCGATCGGCGCAATCAGAACCTGGTGGAGTTTTTGTAACTCTGGATTCACGACCGCCGCCGGTTGGAGGGTCGCTACCTCTGGCTGTTCCTGGAAGGAAAATCCCCGGGTATCCACCCCAATAGACAAGCGGACAGACTCAATCAGCGTGCTGAAGGAGACTGGCTTTGTCTCTGAGGGCAGCAGCTTCGTTTTCCCACGGGGCAGGGAAGCCGTGAGATTAACCCGGCGGAAAACCACTTTCCCAGAAGGTGGCACCACCCAGATGAAGAGTTCCCGATCCTCCCCTCGCCGCTTACCCTGGCGCAGAAACCGATCGTCCGTAATGATGGCATACTCCACCAGGGTCGCCTGGCGCTCTCTGGCAATCTGCTGAATTTGAGCCCTGTTGATCGGGGCAATGGGAAGCTGGGAGGTTGGGATTGCCCCCGCACCCTGCCCCCTGGTGCGACGGGATAACAACTCCACAAAAGCCCTAGCCCGACCCCGTTCGGCAGTTTCCAGAGCAGCCTCTGGTTGCTTAAGTGCCACCTGGATTTGCTGGAGTCGGCTGAAAATCTCCACCTGGGTATCGAAAATCGAAACTTTATCCTGATCTGTAAGATCCATGCGCAGGGAATCCAGGATGTCCAGAGCCGTCAGATACTTTTGCTCCGCCTCCGCCAGTTTGCCACTCTGCCACAGGGTATAGCCCCAGTTGTTTAGAGCCAGGGCTTCCGTGGCCCGATCGCCTACTGTTTTGACGACCTCCCAACTTTGTTGCTGGTATTTCAGGGCTTGCGAATATTGATTGAGAAAGAGATAGCTCAAGCCAATACTACCCAGGGCAACTGCCTCCAGTCGGCTATCTTTAATCGTTTGGGCGATCGCCAGCACCTGCTGATAGGAGTCAATCGCCTGAGCATACTGCTTCTGGAACTGGGCGATCGAACCCAAACTGTTGAGGGCATTCGCTTTTACCTGTTGGAAGCGAATCTGATCCACAGCTCCCAGGCTTTTGTCTGCCAAACGCTCATTCCCGATCGCCAGACTCCGACGATACAGCCTGGCCGCATCCTCATACTGGCCCTGGCTGGAGGCAATCGTCCCCCGACTATTCAGCAACAGGGCCTGGTTCAACCGATCGTTCACCTGGGTTGCAAGGGCCAAGGCCTGACCGAGCAAGGCATCAGCGGCTTTGTAGTTGCCAAGTTGAATCTGAACATTGGCCAGATTAACCAGAATCTGACCAAGCCCCTGACGATCGCCCAGGGACTGTCGCAGGTCTCGACTGCGCTCGTAGGCGTTCATGGCCAGACTGTACTGACCCCGCTCGTAGTAACTGACCCCCAGGTTGCCCCAGATATTGGCCTGAATCTGCTGATTACCCAACTTTTCCGCTAATTTCAGCTCCTGTTGAAAAGCCTCGATCGCCAGATTGTGTGCTCCCAGAGCCTGATAATTGAGACCGATGAGTTCCAGGCTCAGGAGTTCCCCTTGGGGATTTTGCTGCTGCCGGTACAGGTTGAGGGCCTGTTGCAGGCTAACGATCGCGGCCTCAAACTGTCGGGCCTGATACTGGGTGATTCCTTGCTGAAACAGTTGATCGGGGGAGAGGGTCTGAGCCTGGACGATCGTAGCCACTCCCAGCGCCAGCCCTCCCATGGCCATCCAACCCAGGTCAATCCGTTTCATGCTAGCACTCCCTCACTTGCAAGCCAGTTTTTCCGCATCCTCCTCGCCCCGGGCCTGACTAGAGGCGGTTGGAGGTGTTGCGGTGGCCCCATTGCTGACCTGCAGCAGGGTGCCATCATCAGCATCAGACCTGCGGCAGGCAGCCAGATCGGTGGTGGAGCCTTGTTGACGGGCCGATCGTTCAGCCGTGACCGCAGCCTGATCGACCACTGCCAGAGGAGAGGGTGAGGAGGGGGTGAATGTACTACTGAAGGAATTATTTTGGAGCAATACCAGCACATTAGGGGGAATGGATTTAGCAGCAAAGCCGATGCTTCCCTGCAGCCCACTTTGGGCCGGATCATTCGGGTTAAACGCCGTCCCCACGTTAAAGACCTTGTCCTGAGTCAGGGTAATACTGATCAGAACCGGGCCGGATGTCCCGACCTGAATGATTTGAGGATCACCCGCAAAGCTGAGCTGGAATTTTGCCGGTGGAGGTGGCGTGGGCGGGGTCGTATCAACCACTCCTGCTGGAAAGGCAATCAGACTCACGGGAGCAGGATTGCTATTTAAATCCTGAGGATTGTTAAACGGATTAATGGCCTTGAATTTTCCGGCTGTAATCGTGATCGTACTGTCCGTCACCTTATTCGATTGTCCGGCGGAGATGAAGCCCTGATTGGTTGCTGTTCCCACCTGGACTGTTCCCTGGGGTGCGGAAACCACGACAGTCCCGCCAGACCCTGTAGAACTCCCGGCGGCGGTGATGTTATTGAACGAGATGTTCCCACTGGTGCTGGAGAGGGAGACGTTGACAAAATTGGTAAAGACAAAGCTGCCGATGCTCTGGGCCGAGATATTGTTTTTGGCCGCCAGGGACAGGCTGCCATCGTTGGCGGTGAAGCTGCCTGCAGTGATGTTAACGGCTGAAATGGTGAGGCTGCGATCGGCCACGTTAATGGTGTCATTTAGACCATTCATGACAAAATTACCCACCCCATTGCCATCGGAATCGGCTTTGAAGGTAATGGTGCCTCCTCCATTATTGAAGTCCAAATTGTTATCGGCTAAATCTGCGATCGTAATGTCATTGGTGGCTTCCAGAATGACATTGGTGTTGCCAGCTAGCCCTTCCAGCTCTGATTCAAAGATGACAGTTGGATCAACATCGGCACCCAAAACCTGCCCCAGATTACCAGAAGGCGAACCCACGAAAGAAGTACTGGCTGCATCGGCACTGTCATTCCCATCATTGTTGCCATCCTGAATCAGGATATTGGCCGGGTCAAGCAGGAGGGTGCCGGTGATGCCATTGGCTGCGGTAGTATCCACCTTGCCTTTGAAGACCAGACTCTGCTTGCCAGAGACTTCAACAAAGCCCCCATTACCAGACTGGGAACCACCTTTAGCTGCGATCGTGCCATAGAACTGGGTGCCCTGATCAGCCCAGACAATCACCTTCCCCCCATTGCCAGTCTGAAGGGCATTCGCCGTAATCACAGAGTCTTGACTAACAAAAGTCTGACTGGCATTGGACACCGTTCCCTGTCCCTTAGCATCGCCACCAATCAAAATTGTGCCCCCACTGGGACCAGAGGCATCCAGTTGGGCACTCATCAGCCCTACCTTATCCCCTAGCAGGACAATCTCAGGGATAGTGCCAGAACTGAACTGCACCCCAGAAGCATCCGGTAGGGCCACAGAGATCTGGCCACTGACGATCGTGGTCCCTGCCGTGGTTGGGATGCCTATGCCGGAACTAGTCAGGCTCACCGTCCCATCTGGGTTTACGGTCAACCCCGTCGCCTGAGCCATGCCAGTCCCCGTCAGCAGTTGCGGCAGAGCCAGCGGCATTAAGGGCGATGCCGGATCCAGGGCGGTTTTGGTCCCGATCGGCAACTCCAGACTTAACAGGCTGCCACTCTGGGTGATGCGAACCAGTCTTTCCCCAGGCACAGCGGCGATTGTCACCGTCCCGCCCGGTGCGGCGATCGTGCCCGTGTTCACCACCAACCCACCGACCAGCGTAATTTGAGATCCGGGTGACCCCGTTAGATTACCTGAATTGACAATCGCCCCCGATTGGGCAGTCGTGAAGGCAAACCCGTTGGGAGACCCTGTCAGGGTTTTGAGCGCATCCAGGCTGGTGTTCAGGCCAAACCACTGGTCTCCAAAACCAATTCCCCTGGCGGTGGTAGCCGTAAACGCCGCTGGCACATTCAGCGTTGCCGTGGGACCAAAGATAATTCCTGCCGGATTCATCAGATACAGGTTGGCATTACTCCCCGTCACCTGAATCAACCCGTTAATGATCGAGGGATCTCCCCCCGTGACTCGGCCCAGGATATTTTGAATTCCAGGATTGGCCAGGAAGTTGGCAACCTGCCCCTGGTCCAAACCGAACTGTTGAAAGCTCTGGAACAGGTTGGTTCCGGCCTCCTGCCCCCCAGTGATATTAATGACATTGCCGTTGAGGGTAACAGTCGTTCCGATGCCATCGGTTGCGGGGACGATCGGTTGGGCCATACCCGGACCAGGAGTCAGCATTCCCAGCGACAGCAGGAAACCCAGGAAGGATTTGGAGGGGAACAGGTTTTCCGGAAGTCTTGTGCTGCGTGGCTTCATAGGATTGGCCTGTGGTGTTGGTAGTAGGGACTAGACGTTTTGCCAGAGGAATTACACGGATTTGCCTTACCATCTAATACCAGATCATGGCACAGCTCTCAGGAATTCCGCTGAAAATAGGGCAGCTCCTCAGTCCTGATTACCCCCGATCGTAAAATTTCCCATCCTGTCCCGGTCCAGCGGACCACGGTTGAAGGCACCCCAGAGGCTCTATCTGCGGGCATTAGCTCCCCCTCCAGGGGCGTCAGCACCTGGGGAAACTGGGCTGCAATCTCGGCCATGGTTTCCAGCGCAGGCTGGCCCGATCGATTGGCGCTGGTGGTGGCCAGGGGACCGGTCCCTGCCAGAATCTGACGGGCTAGTTCGTGATGGGGGACCCGGATGCCGATCGTGGTGGGGTCCGTTGGGTTCATGGCAGCAGGTACCAGGGAACTGGCCGGGAGCACCAGGGTCAGGGGACCGGGCCAGTATTGGGCAGCTACCTGTTCCCATAACTGCTGCTCTGCCGAACCGCCCTGGACATAGGGCCACAGATCGGCGGGAGATGCCCCCATGAGAATCAGGGGCTTGCCGCGATCGCGCTGTTTGGTTGCAAAAATCAGATCGGCCCGATCGGGTCGGCTGGCTAGCGCAGGGACTGTATCTGTTGGAAAGCTGATCACGGCTGTACCTGCTTGGGCTGCAGCGATCAGGTCTATAATTGTCACTTGGGGCATGGGGGTTAACTGATGACATTGCAATTCAAACTCAAAAGCCTTGGGGGGCTATTGCTGGGTAGTTGCGTCCTGCTTGCCACAGGTGAATCCGATCAAGCCATCTCCACAGGACACCCGTTGGAGACAATCCCACAGCAACGAGCGATGATCCAGGCCCAGTTTAATCCACCCTGGTTTCCCTTCTTTGACCAGGTTAACAACCCGATCTCAGTCAGGTTCCCGGCCAGTCAACGGGTAGATATCACCCCACCCCCACCCCCCGTCAGTGGCTTTGATCAAGCCATCCTCAAGCTGTGTGGTCCGATCGGCTCCTCCGTCTCACCTCAGGGGTTCCGCCAGTTGATGGCATCCTATCCCACCGTATTTCGGCAAATCAAGCAGGCCACAGGGGGCGAATTGAGTTTGGGACGCAGCCAGGATGCTGAGTTCCTGGAGGATTTGACCCGCATCTGGTTTAAGCAAGAGGCTTTTGTCCACATCTTTTGTGGAGAGATTTCCGGGTCCCGGAAGATTGGGGGACTCCATTTTCGGGGGCGCTATCTGCAACTGCAGACCGAAGGCATGGGAGGACGCCTTCCCAACAATACCGGGCGGGAAGAAGTGGTGCCTGGGGTGGTTTATACCCTGGGTGTCGTCATCAAACGAGGGAACCAGTTGATCCGGGATAGCTTGAAGGGGTACTCCTACGTGACCGATGGCCAGGAGCTATTAACAATCGCCACCATCGCCTTTAAGGCCCAGGACAAAACGGAAGGGGCCTGTCTCTACCCGGTGACCGACGCGGATTCTGGCCAATCCTTCAGAGCCGTGTTTGTGCGGCAGCGGGGCGCGATCGTCACTTTCTACCCGGATGCTACCCCTCAGGGACGCTCCTGCCAACCGCCACGATAATCGGAACCGGGTTCATCGGGGGACAAGGGTACCGGGACGTTGCAGGGGCCGGACAGGAGGGCGAACTGGTTTGCGATCGAGGGGGAATGTGGCCCCCTTATAGAGTTGCAGGTAGTAGCGGCGGATCTCTTTGGTTTTTCGCAGTTCTCGCCGATACTGCCGGAACAGTTGACCTTGCAGCAGCTGATCATATTCCTGTTGAGCTAATCGTCGAATGGGTTTGAGTTTACGATCGCGACCAATGCCAATGCGTTCTCCTGGTTTCACGATCCAGGTCTTGTTGGGTTCATCCGCCTGGCGAATTTCAACCTCGCCATCGCAGACCGTAATTGATTCCTCGCCCGCTTCATCTACTTCCATCACATAGACCGTGCCCCGCACGCCAGCCACCAGAGACTTGGTGCAGCCATTGGCCGCCCCTTCGATCAGAACACTGCCCTGCTGCAACTGATTGCAGGAGTTCCCTACGGTCAGGGCTGAGTTTTGCCCCAGACGACCGATCGCGCCCGTATTAAAGGTGAGCTCTGCCCTGGCCTTACCAGTTCGGACCTGCTGCCCCTTCCCGGCCACGGCATTGAGCTTGACCGGCTGATTCTGGATGAACACCTGACTCCCATCCAAGATTTCGGTCACCCGGGCCTGTTTAATCCCACCACTTTGAGAACTGCCAGGGGGAATCAACAACCCCAGCAGAGCCATGAGCACAGAGATCGCCAGGAACATGGTAATCAGCCGGGGCGATCGCCGAAACGATCGCTGCAGCAGTTGGTAATAGTTATTTCCTATCCCAGAGAAATACTGAGACGCTCTCCTGAGCTTGCGTTTAGCCATAGCAAGTACCCTATTCCCTTCCAGGATCACAATAGCAAGTTTGTCCTCTTTTAGACGGGAAATAGGGGCCTGAGGTTCAATCGTTCTTTGCCTGCATAGGGAATATCCTGCTGGCTTCGACTCCGCTCAGCCAGCAGGAGGATCCTAACCTGTCTGCTCCCTGAGCGAAGTCGGTTACAAAGTCTCCCCGCAGGGGATAGGGAGCAGATGGAACTACGCCAAATCAAACAGCAGCAGTTCAGCATCGGACTCGGCGATCACCTCCAGGGTGAGGGCCTCACTCACCGCTACCCCATCCCCGGCCCGCAGGGGCTCTCCATTCAGCGTCACGATACCGCTGGCGATCTGAATCCAGGCATGCCGTCCTAACTTTAAGTCATAGGTCACGCTTTCAGCAGGCTGCAGCACCGTAGCATACAAACTCAGATCCTGATGCACGGTCAGCGCACCATCCCGCCCCTCTCTGTCGGCCAACAGTCGCCACTGTCCCCGTTTTTCTTCCACGGGAAAGAGCTTCTGCTCATAACCAGGCTCCAGCCCCTGCCGTTCCGGCAAAATCCAGATTTGCAGCAGATGCACAGGATCGTCCTGAGAGTGGTTGAACTCACTATGGGCAATTCCCGTACCCGCCGTCATCCGCTGCACTTCACCGGGCCGAATCACTTCCCCAGTTCCGAGGCTGTCCTTATGCTCCAGGGACCCCTCCAGCATGTAGGTGATGATTTCCATGTCCCGGTGTCCATGGGTGGGGAAACCAGCTCCAGGAGCGATGCGATCGTCGTTAATCACTCGCAAGGCCCGAAACCCCATGTGCTGAGGGTCGTAATAATTTCCAAAGGAAAAAGTGTGGTAGCTGTCTAACCAGCCAAACTGCACATGCCCCCGATCGTAACCCTTGCGCACCCGAATGCCTGTCATACTCTGCGTCATCGTCGTTTACCTCCGGTACCAGGTCTGGAAAAACTCAGAAGTCACTCCCTTGATTATAGAGATCCAGATTATACAAATCTAGACTGTCTGCACACAAACTAAAAATCAGGAGAATTGTTCACAGCCTTCTGAAACTCATGTATCCAGTTTATAAACAACGACCTGAAGCTGACAGGACGGGTTTCATCCGGATTCGTTCCGGTTTGCCGATCAGAATCAGTTGCTGCAGGCGAATTGTGCCTGCCCTCAACTGGTTGGGAACCCCAAGATTTTTGCCAGATCGTTGAAAAATCTCTCGATTACCGTGTTTCTACAGTTGATCCCCTGATTATCTAAAGAACAGTCCATCAGAACTGACTGAAACCATATGAAGATTACGGAACGAACCGCGACCCAACTCAAAATTGGCATCTCGATGGGACATTGGGTCATCTTTGGCATTCTCTTTGGTTTGCCTTTCTTGAAAGCAGGTCTGCTAGTGCTTGCGACCATTGGCCGCTATGTCACCCTCGACTGCCATCGAGCGCAGTCCGCCCAGCCGGTGGCCTGTGAGGTTCGAACCATTGGCCTGGGCTGGATGGAGACCAAACCTGTGGTTGGTATTCCCAAAAGCGCGATCGTCAAACCCGCGCCCTCTGGCAAAAACATCTACACCGTGGTGATCACCACCGATCATCAGTCTGTTTCCCTAACTCCCGCAGGCGCAGATCAAGGGAGTAGTTATGGGGTAGCCAATGGATTCACCAGTTTTTTGAACAACCCGGAGCAACGATCCTTCCAGGCCAGTCAGGCCAGCTTTGGCCTGGGCTTTGGCCTGATCTTTACCCTCGTGGGGGCAGGATTTATCCTGACAGCACTGATCTATCCGCTACCGTATTTTTGCGACTTTGATAAAACCACCGGACAGATGATATTGAAGAAGCGCAGTCCATTGCTTGGACGCAAGCAAACGACCTACCTGTTGCGGGATATTCAGGGGGCCACCTGGGAAGGAAAACCCGACAGGGGAGCCCGAACCTACCAACTTAATGTAAGGCTGAGAGATGGTCAGGCTCTTCCCCTATCCGCCGCCAATTCCTTCAGCCAGAAAGAGTTTCGCACCATGGCCCATGAGATCAACCAGTTCTTGCGGGAATAGGCGATCGCGGGTTATCCAGCACTCCCCTGCAGACGTACAATGGGGCATACGATTTTGCATTCTCTAAGGATCTATGACCATGCATCCCCAACTTCAAGCTGCATTTGATCAGGGCCGTGCTCTCAAAGTGATCAGTGGCCTGAACAACGTCAATTTCGATCGTGTTGCCATGATCGTGCGAGCTGCCGATCGGGGTGGAGCCACCTTTCTGGACATCGCTGCCGATCCCGATCTAGTCCGGATGGCCCGCCAGTTAACGGACCTGCCCATCTGCGTCTCCGCCGTGGAACCCGAGAAGTTTGTTGTGGCTATGGCAGCGGGGGCACACCTGATTGAAATTGGGAACTTCGACACGTTCTATGCCCAGGGTCGCCGGTTTGAAGCCGAGGAAGTGCTGGCTCTGACCCAGGTAACCCGTCAACTCCTGCCCCAAGTCACCCTCTCTGTCACTGTTCCCCACATTCTCACCCTGGATCAACAGGTGCATCTAGCAGAAGCGCTGGTTAAAGCTGGAGCCGACCTGATCCAGACGGAAGGCGGCACCAGCAGCAGCCCCACCCATGCTGGGACCCTGGGCCTGATGGAGAAAGCTGCCCCGACCCTAGCGGCGGCCTACGAAATCTCCCGTGCCGTCTCTGTACCCGTGCTGTGCGCCTCTGGCCTGTCCAGTGTGACAGCCCCTCTGGCGATCGCGGCAGGGGCTGCCGGGGTCGGCGTTGGCTCGGCCATCAACCGTCTGGACAGCGAAGTGGCCATGATTGCGGCGGTGCGCAGCCTGGTGGAGTCCCTGACAAGCGTGAATCGTCCCGCCAGCGTCCGCTAGGTCGTTGCCTGGGTGGGAGCAGGTCGCTCCCACCGGACTTTAAGACAATTGCACCACCGGTTGATCATCCAGAAGCGTCTGGTTCGTCAGCAGATCTTCGACAGTCATGCGGAGAAGCCGCCGATCGTCCACCCGAAACTGGACTTTGATCCGATCAGTACCTGGAAACCCCAGGGGCTCCAGACGAGCGATCGTTCTGGCCCCTTCCCGATCGTTGAGGGGCTGCACCTGGTTCTGTCCAGCAGCCAGACTGCGCGTTACCAATCGATTGCCATCAAAATAAACTTCCGTGCCTCCGGTATCAGTCCCCAGTTCCCCCAGGATCAGTTCAATGCTGGGCTGGTTCTCGATCGAAGCCCCCAGGAAGAGTTCTATCGACTGGGTCATGGGATAGGGTTGCCCTGCCTTGATCAGGGGGTGCCAGTTATGGCGGTTCTGTTTCCGGTCCCAGTAGCGGATGCCGTAACTATGGTACAGAAAGTCCTTGAGTTCCACCCCCTGGGCCACCTGGAGGGCTCCCTGGGCGATCGCCTCAAAGGGCCGGGAAGAGCGAATTTTCTGGCTGTCGAAATATTGCTGCGCCCAGGCCTGTACGGACGGAATTTGAGCCGTGCCTCCCACCAGCAACACAGCATGAATGTCATTCATCTCCAGGCCCTGACGCCGTGCCTGCTGCAGAATCTGGGTCATGCTGGTGTCTAAGCGATCGAAGAACTGATGGTCTTGCAGAATGGCTTCGAACCGATCGCGGGTGAGGGACAGCTCATAAGTTTCAAAGGTTTCGTCATTGAAATAGACTTCACTGGCCTGGGATTGCAGGGAGAGCTGGATTTTGAGCTTTTCGGCCAGACGGGTGATCAGGGGAGAAGCCACCAGTCCCTGGGTTTCTACGAAGTAGTCCACCAGCCAATGGTCAATGTCTGACCCACCCAAACTCTGACCTGCTTTAGCCAACACTCGCGCCACTCTGGGACGCTGGCCAGAACTTTCTGCCAGGGATTTTTTACCCCATTGCAGGATAAATCCCAGGGGTTTAGCCCCTGACTGTGATCCAAAATCCAGCCGCACCAGGGACAGATCAAGGGTGCCCCCACCAAAGTCAATCACCAGCAGGGTCTCCTGGTCTGCCAACCCATAGCCCAGGGCTGCAGCAGTGGGCTCATCCAGCAGGCGTACCTGTTCCACCTGCAAGGACTGACACACCTGGCCCAACCAGTGGCGATAGGCCTCAAAACTGTCCACAGGCACAGTCAACACTAGGGATTCCACGGGTAGGGGGACTTCCCGCACCGCTGCCACCACCCGGTTCAGGAACCATTGCCCCGCCCGTTCAAAACTCATCGCCTGCCCGTCCAGTTCTGGAAGAAATCCCTGGATGGGGGTGCCAATCCCGCGTTTGAAATTGCGGAAGAAGCGGGGGTCGCTGCTCAGATCCAGCCCCCGATCGCGCACAGCCTGCCCCACAACCACCTCCTGACGCAGGGCATCTTCCACATAGAGCAGACTGGGAATCAGGGGTGGATTTTGCCCCTGGATCAGGGTTAAACCGGGTAGGGCCAGAGTTTCCGGTTGTTGCGTCGCCCCGTTCCAGCGGGTGACCACGGTATTGCTGGTACCAAAATCGATCGCGATCGTCATTTCAAGCTGCTTGGTTATAATTGCATTGCCCCGGTACGGTCAGGAGCGAATGGCCTCAGGTATTGCCGTCACTCATTGCGATTCTGACTCGGCAAGTGCCCATCTGAAAATTCGTTCTCCACATCGGCTGTTCTACGGGGCTCCTACAATACTTTACCCACTAAGGGCACGGTTCATGGTCAATCGCGAAATTATCATTAAGGACACCCATCGGGGTCTTTATTATGAAAATGGAGTTCTCCTCAGCATTCTAGAGGCCGGACGCTATGAAATTCGCGATCGTGATCGGGGCTGGGTTCGCCTGCAACGGCTGCTTTTTCGCCGTCGCCGCCCGCCCCTAGTCGAAATTGTCCTGGTGGATGTGCGGGAACGGGATTTAACCATCAAGGGCCAGGAGATCCTGACCTCAGATAAGGTGGCCATTCGGGTCAGCATCATTGTCCAGTTTCAGGTGACGGACCCCAGATCCGCCCTGCATCGGGTCCAGGACTATGAGGAACGGCTTTACAGTGATGTGCAGCTTGCCGCCCGCCGATCGCTGGCGTCCATGACCCTGGAAGAAATTCTCACCAATCGCAATCGTCTCAGTGAAGATATTTCCCGGGATGTGACGGGGGCTGCCGCCAGTTACGGGGTGGCTATTCTAAGAGCCGATGTCAAGGATCTGATTTTTCCGGGAAATCTCCAGGAAATTATGAATCGGGTGCTGGCAGCCGAGCGCATGAGTCAGGCTCAACTGGTGGAAGCTCGCACCAAGGCAGAGGTTCAGCAAATTGAGGCCGATGGCAGGTTAGAGGCCAAACGTCGGGAGGCAGAAGCCCAGGCGGCAGCGTCTCACTTGGCGGCGGAGAGTGAAGCCCAGGTGCAGCGCATCAAGACGGAGGCTGAGATTCAGGCCCTACGGCAGCGGGAGCAGGCCGCCCAGGCATACAGTACCTATCCAGCTCTGCTACGGCTTTTGGAATTGGAAACTCTGAAGGATCTGGCTCGCAGTTCCAATGCCCGGATTTACGTGGGCTTCGATCGGCTGCATGGCTCCCCATCTAACGATCGGGAAGAATAGCGGCTCCATACCAGGAGCCATCCCAGGTTCCTCTGCTTGCTTTTACGGTCGCTTACAATGACGGTATCGGTTCAGCCAACTGTTCGATGTCTGTCATCCCTGAGATCCCTACAGTAGCCTGAAGGAACCCGGAGCAGCCTGATTATGACCCACTCAGAACCCAGCCGACTGGACCGCATTGAAGCCGTGTTAGAGGCACACAATCAGCAAATTGAATCTAATAGTCAGCAGATAGAGCTTCTATTCACAGCGCTGCTGCAAACGAATGAAGTGCAGCGATCGATGCTGGATTCCATCCAGCGTTTAAGTGATACGGTCGAGCGAGTTGCCCAACGTCAGGCAGAATTGGCAGAAGAACAGCGCCAGCAGCTTGAGCGACAACGCAAATCAGATGAGCGCTTCAATGTCTTACTTGAGGAAGTGCGGTTTCTCATCCGTCGATTGGACGATCGCCCCGCCTGAATGCTCTCTCTGCCCACTAGTCTGGTCGCTTATAATGGCAGTATGGATTCAGCTAACTAGATTGATGCTCGTAATCCTCGAAATCCCTACAGTGGTCTGAAAGAACCGGAGCAGGCTGCATTATGCCCCCCTCAGAACCCAGTCGAGTAGACCGCATTAAAGTCGGGATCAAGGCCCATAAACAGCAGATTGACGCCTTATTCGAAGCGATGCGTCGAAACCAGGACTTAAACACCCAGATATTAGCAACCATTGAGCGATTGTCTGTTGTTGTCCTGGGATCAGGGACGCATACAAAGCGAACGGATGAGCTAATTGAGCCCCTAGCGGCATCAGAAGAAAGGCATGAGCACTTATCTGACAATCTGTCCCATCAGCGACAGCAGATGCTCAGTCAACAGCAGGATTGGGAAAAGCGCGAGCGGGAGATAGAAGAACGTCACCAAGAATGGGCTGTCTGGCGACAAGAAATGGACCAGGCCAAGCGCAAGAATGATGAACGCTTTAACATTCTGCTGGCAGAGATTCGGTTGATGAACCGTCGCTGGCAACAGGGCGACACATAAGGAGCGCCTGATGGGAGTCCCTATGACCCCCTAGTTGGGCACAGTCCACCAAGCCAGCCCATAGGACTGTACTGGCTGGTTCACCTGCTGCCGATAAACCACCCGAATCTTGTAGCGACCCGTCTGGGGAATGGGGAAGAAAATATGCTCCACGCTATCCACTTCACTGATGGAGGCATCGATACTCTTACCCGTGTCCATCTCATCAGCCCTCATCAGATAAAGGTCCAGGTTATTTAGCCCCTTATCCTCGAACCCTTCTCCCAGGTCAAACTCACCATTGTTGTTCAGATCCTTCAGCTCCACGACCCGATCCCAGACCAGGGTCAAGGAGACAAAGCTACCTGCCTTCAAGGGACGTTCCAGCACATAATCTCGAAACGCAGGCAGCTTACCCGTACCAGACGGCGCACCTACCGATCGGTAATCCCAGCCGATCGGGGGAATCGCTGGTCCTGGCCCAAACTGCCCGGGACTAAGCTGGAGATAGGCCCGAAACGCATTCAGATGCCCCGTCCCCATTTGCATATCTAGAGGAATGATCCGGTCCTGATAGGCATCAGAAGTCAGCCAATCCTGATTCGCCTTATTGAGTAACGTTCGGCTCATCCCCAGGAACAGACCATCTCCCGAGTCCTTAATCTTATCCGCCGAGTTCATCAGGATCGCCTTCATCACCTCATGGCGACGGGAATCTGTGCTCCAGTTGGGTTGACGGGTGCGGAGTTGGCGATCGCCATGCTCCTGCAGCAACGCTACCGTGGCCGTGACATGGGGAGCCGCAAAACTGGTTCCACTGCCCCGCGTCACCTTGCCATCCGGATTCATAATCGGTACGCCATTTCCTGGAGCCACCAGACTGATCGCCCGACGAGGTCCGATATTATTCTCGATCCCTGAAACTCGACTAGCAAAACTGGAGACCGTATCTCCCAAATTGGCAAAATCCACCTTCGAGAACAGGCCGAGTCCCTGAGATTCTCCTGCTTCAAGATTGGGGCGGTAACGACTGCTAAACGCCACATTTACCCCATTGAAGTTATCAGTGGGAATGGGAATCCCCCCTTTTCCCTGGTTGCCCGCCACCACATACACCACATCATGGACTCGAGCCGACCAGTCGAGGCACTGGGTCAGGAGGGCATTCCCATCCAGGACCGCCTGGGGGCGAGGATCTTCCCGTAGGGATTCGCCAAAACTAAAGTTAATCGCCCGCACATCCCCCCCATTCTGCTGGGCAACATGTTGCGTTGAAAGACATTCCTCCGGCTGACCATTGCGCTTCATCAGACCCACAGCTGAGGCGTAGAGGCGAGCATCCGGAGCCACTCCCTGGAGAGCCTTATCGTTGCCAATCATGATACTGGCTACATTCTGGGCATGGGGGTCCAGGTTGACATTCACCTTGGCCGGTACATTGCGGAAAAATACCCGCATCACCGAAACTCCCCGATTTCGCGAAACCGCTTTGTCAATGCCAAATTGGCCGGGACGGCCAATTTCCACCTGACCGATCGCAATCTTTCGCCCCGTCAGATTGTAGGGGGGACCATGGAGCTTCAGGGCATCAATCCCCAATTCCCCGATCGAGGACTGCTGCATCAGATTGCTGAGGGCTACTGGGGTCAAACCCAGCCACATCGCCCCCAAAGCACCAAACACCCATGCTGTCGTCTTGATCATGCGTACCGACCTTTATCCGTATCGAGTTCGATGCGAAGGGTTCTCTTAGGATCACGGATGAAATCAAGTGGACCGTTGGGGCGCAGAGGCGAAACCCCCACCCCCCCACTTAATTAAATTCACATTCCTTCGAGGAGAAAGAAGATGATAAAGCCATCTCTGGGGATCAAAGGATCAGGAACGGGCCATATAATGAAACTAATTGTTACAGAGGACGCAGAAGAGGCCATACCCTATGACCCAGCCCCAATCCACTAAACCCATTGTCATTGCTCCATCCATTCTATCTGCTGACTTCAGCCGCCTGGGGGACGAAGTGCGCGCAGTTGATGCTGCCGGAGCAGATTGGATCCATGTAGACGTCATGGATGGTCGGTTTGTGCCTAACATCACGATCGGTCCTCTGGTAGTGCAAGCCATCCGCCCAGTGACCCAAAAACCCCTGGATGTCCATCTCATGATAGTCGAACCCGAGAAATACGTTGAGGGGTTTGCGAAGGCCGGAGCCGATATCATTTCTGTCCATGCCGAGCACAATGCCTCGCCTCACCTGCACCGGACCCTCTGCCAGATCAAGGAACTGGGCAAGCAGGCTGGCGTCGTGCTGAATCCCTCCACCCCCCTGGAGTTGATTGAGTACGTTCTGGAAGTCTGCGATCTGATTCTGATTATGAGCGTCAACCCCGGCTTTGGGGGCCAGAGTTTCATTCCTGCGGTTGTACCCAAGATTCGCAAGCTGCGTCAGATGTGCGACGAGCGGGGCCTGGATCCCTGGATTGAAGTGGATGGTGGCCTGAAAGCAAACAACACCTGGCAAGTGCTGGAAGCTGGAGCCAATGCGATCGTGGCTGGCTCTGCCGTCTTCAATGCGCCTGACTATGCCCAAGCCATCACCGATATCCGCAACAGCAAGCGTCCTTTGCCTGAACTGGCTACCGTATAGATCTGGAATTTAGGTCTCCAACTTCTCGAAGATGCCGAAGACCTAAAAATGTCCACCATGCTGGCAGATGGGATTTACTTAGTTTTCAGAGAGAGACCTCTTGTCTCTCTTTTTTGTTGGTGGATACCCTGAACATCCCGTTCTATCAACTTTAAGCAGGGAGAATCATCAGGTTAAATCTATCGTTTTCCGTGTTTTTTGCTACAAAAATCCTTTATTTTGTGGCAAACTGTTAAGCTCTATTTCATTTCTGTCACATATCCCAATCCCAGTCGGAATCCGGGAAAACCTCCGTGGTAACATCCAGTTTGTAGCCATACGAGATTGGGAGAAAACCTTTGTCACTACGGGTTGCTGTTGTAGGTGCAGGTCCGGCAGGTTCTTCCGCTGCCGAGACCCTGGTAAAAGCTGGAATTGAAACTTATCTTTTTGAACGCAAATTAGATAACGTTAAACCCTGTGGCGGAGCCATCCCCCTGTGCATGGTCAGTGAGTTCGACCTGCCGCCAGAAATTATCGATCGCCGCGTCCGTAAGATGAAAATGATCTCGCCTTCCAATATCGAGGTCAATATCGGCGGCACCTTAAAAGACGACGAATATATTGGGATGTGCCGTCGGGAAGTGCTGGACGGCTACCTGCGCGATCGAGCAGCCCAATGCGGTGCCCAGGTGATCAACGGAACCCTGTACAAGCTGGAATTGCCAGCTACCGATAAAGGAGCCTACACCCTGCATTACGCCGATCACTCCAATGGCAGCCTGGAAGGGGAGAACAAAACCCTGCAGGTGGATCTGGTGATTGGGGCAGATGGAGCTAATTCCAGAGTGGCCAAGGCAATCGATGCGGGGGATTACAACTACGCGATCGCCTTCCAGGAGCGCATTCGTCTGCCGGAAGACAAGATGGCCTATTACGAAGACCTGGCCGAAATGTATGTCGGAGATGATGTCTCCCCTGACTTCTATGCCTGGGTCTTCCCCAAGTACGACCACGTTGCCGTAGGGACAGGCACCATGAAGCCTAACCAGTCCCGCATTAAGCAATTGCAGGCAGGCATCCGCGCCCGGGCCGCCAAGCGATTGGAAGGCGGCAAGATCATTCGGGTGGAAGCCCACCCCATTCCCGAACATCCCAGACCCCGGCGGGTCGTCGGTCGTGTAGCCCTAGTCGGAGACGCCGCCGGTACCGTCACCAAGTCCTCGGGGGAGGGCATCTACTTTGCAGCCAAGTCTGGCCGGATGTGCGCTGAGGCGATCGTGGAATTCTCCCAGAAGGGTGAGCGCATTCCCACAGAGCAAGACCTGAAAGTTTACCTGAAGCGGTGGGACAAAATGTACGGCACCACCTATCTGGTGCTGGATATCCTGCAACGGGTCTTCTACCACTCCGATGCCACCCGCGAGGCATTCGTTGAAATGTGTGCGGACATTGACGTGCAGAAACTTACCTTCGACAGCTACCTCTACAAGACCGTGGTGCCGGCCAATCCCCTCACCCAGCTCAAGATCACCGCCAAGACGATCGGCAGTCTCCTGCGCGGCAACGCCCTAGCTCCTTAGGATCACAAATTAAATCAGCTCAACAGGCGCAGCAAGCCTAAAATGTTGGTTTAGCTTTGCAGGGGGCCAGCCCCCTGCACCCCCGTTGGAGGACACCGCGCGTCCTCCAAACCTCCTCCGCAAAAAGCCCGCCGCTTAACAGCTCGTCGAGATGCCTACGCACCCGGCGCGGATAGTTTTATGGTAATGACCAGCTTGTGATAGATCTGGAAAGGTCCTTCATGAATAGTTATGAAAGCTCAGGTATTCCGGGGAGTTAATCAACTCGTTTACGAAGAGGTGCCCACGCCAGAGGTTGCTGCTGATGAAGTACTGGTGCAAGTGCGGGTCGTGGGTCTCTGTCAATCCGACATCAAGAAAATTCGCTATCCCCTGTATGAGCCGCCCCGCATTTTTGGCCATGAAACCGCCGGGACGATCGCAGCCGTGGGGTCAGCGGTGCAGGGCTGGCAGGTGGGCGATCGGGTAGTTGTGTTGCATCATATTCCCTGCATGCACTGTGCCTACTGCCTGAACGACAACTTCTCCATGTGCGAGGTCTATAAGACCATTACCACAACGGCAGGATTTGCCCCCAGTGGCGGTGGGTTTGCCGATTATGTGAAAGTGCCGGGTCATATCGTCCACCATGGTGGCCTGATCCGGATTCCTGCCGACATCAGCTTTGAACAGGCTAGCTTTGTGGAGCCGACCAACTGTTGCCTGAAAGCAGTTAAGAAAGCCCAGATTGTCCCCGGTCAGACAGTACTGATTACCGGAGCCGGACCGATCGGGCTCATGTTCATCATGCTGGTGAAATATTTTGGGGCCAGGGCGATCGCCACAGATTTGATCCCCAGCCGCATTCAGAAAGCCCTGGATCTAGGAGCAGAAGCAGCCTTCGATGCCCGCGATCCAGACCTGCCAGTGAAAATTCAGTCCTTGACTGGTGGCCTGGGAGTGGATACCAGCCTGCTAGCAGTGCCCAGTCCCAAAGCTTTCTTCCAGGCCCTAGACTGCACCCGCAAAGGCGGCAAAATTCTGTTCTTTGCTGAATTCCCCGATGAAGTGGAAATCCCCATCAATCCCAACCTGCTCTATCGGCGAGAAATTGACCTAATGGGCAGCTACAGCTCTTCCTACCGGGTACAGGCCCTAGCCGCCGATATTGTCTTCAACCGGCGGATCGATGTAGATGCCCTGATCAGCGATCGCTATCCCCTGCGGGAATTATCCAGAGCCGTAGAACAGGCTGTCGCTCCCACCCCAGACACTTACAAAATCCTGCTTTACCCAGATCATGGGTGAGCCTACAACCGCCCGTCAGCAGTAAGGCGACACATCCTCACCACAGTCATCCGCCAAATAGGAGAGCGATCGGAACCGCAGCCCCACCAGTTGCTCATACAACGGATTCAGCTTACACAGAGGGGGGATGTGGACCACCTTACGCCCAAACAGGGTAATATCCCGCTCAAAGGGACATTGGGGTGGAATCATCTTGCAAAGGAAACGGGCCACACGCGGGTCATGGATATCCATCTCATCCAACCAGTCCTGCAGGGGCTTCAGCGGTTGCGGTTTAGCTTCCGACTGCGGCAGCGAGAGAGGAGAAGCAGCAATAAGAGAAGACTCACCCACTGGCGCACCCGTTTCAGGCTGATAGAGCGTCTGTTCCAATGCCTGGAGAAAATCCAGTTTCAACCCCAACGCATCACAGAACTGATTCACCAGTTCATGTTCACAGGTCGAGTAAGTCCCATCCGCGATCGCCACCATCACCGCCGTCCGCAAAAAATCCTCCCCGATCTTCTTATCCTTTCCCAGGGCAGCCGCCAGCTCCCCAGCAGAAATCGGTTCCAGGGGAACCTGCACAGCTTCCGTGCCCAAGTCCGAGTGGGTCAGATCCGTAATCAGACTTTGCTCCTCAGCACTAAAATCTCCATCCGACCAAGCCAGAGTCAGGAGTCCCCGTAACCACACTGTAATCTGTTCATCAGACAGAGAAGACGTTGTGTTGCTACCCATAAAAATCCAGAAAATGCAATCTACCTGGAGTCAATCTTACCCACCTCCTACCCAGCCCACAACTCCCCGTAAAGACGCGATTTATCGCGCCTCCCCATCGCATCTCCCCATCGCGTCTCTATAGCTGCAGGGTATGCGCCTCGATCGGCAATGAACTAAACTGGAAGACTAAACTCTCAATCCCCAAGACCATGCCCGCCCTCGCACAAGCATTGCATGTAACGCCTCCAGGCAGGCATCCGATGAAAACCCCCTTGGAATTGGTATGACCCTACAGGAACTTAGTTTGCTCCTGACCTCTGTATTAGCCAGCGTCGCAGGACAGTTTTTCCTGAAGAGCGGGGCCTTGAAACTGGGGAAAGTCACCTTCAGTAACCTAATAGGTCACATCATCGGCATCACCAGCACCCCAGAACTCTTGATTGGCTTGACCTGTTATGCGCTGGGGGCGATCGCCTACATCCTCCTTCTCACCCGGGTCCATCTCAGCATTGTGGGTCCAGCCATTGCGCTGTCCTACGTCTTTTCGGTCCTCATCGGCTATTTTGTGTTTCAGGAACCCATCCCCATCAGTCGCATCGCTGGCTTGGGATTCATCATCGCAGGCGTCTTGCTAGTTGTCAGTAATAAGTAAGAACTGGATCCACTCCAAACTGTCAGCCACCGAGAAGGATTTCAGCAATTTTTCCAGACGCATTCCCCTCACCATAGAGGGAATCCCATTGAACAGGTGGGATAAAATTCCGAATCTTTTGGGGTAAATCCTCGGGCTCAACCAATTGATTCCAGCCAGAGTCGATCGTTTCTCGCCACTCCGTCTCCTGCCTCAAGGTAAAACAGGGACGCCGCAGCATATAGGCTTCTTTCTGGACTCCCCCAGAATCAGTGATCACAGCCTGACAGGTGGCCTGCAGCTTCAACATATCCAGATAACTGGCTGGGGAAGTCATCCGCAAGGCTGGATGAGCCAGGTAATCCGTCAGATCCATGGCCTCAATCCGCCCTCGGGTTCGGGGATGGAGGGGAAACACCACGGGATGATCCAGTTGGGTCAGACTCTGCAAAATCGCCTCCAGCCGATCGCGGCGATCGGTGTTAGCAGGCCGGTGAATCGTCACCAGATAGAAGGGTTGCGTCTCCAGGTTCAAATGCTCCAGGATAAAAGACCCGGTCTTGGCCTTCTCCCGGTATCGACACACCGTATCCATCATCACATCGCCCACCAGGTGCACCCCGGCAGAAATCCCTTCCTGCTGCAGGCAATCCACGGCCAGGGGAGTCGGGGCAAACAGTAAGGCAGAAAGGTGATCGGTGACAACCCGGTTGATCTCTTCTGGCATCCCCCGGTTGTAACTGCGTAGACCAGCCTCCACATGGGCGATCGGAATCTGTAGTTTGGCCCCAACCAAGGCCCCTGCCAGGGTGGAATTGGTATCCCCATAAACACAAATCCAATCAGGCCGATCGGCGATCAGCAATTCTTCCAGACGCTCCATCATCCGACCCGTCATGGCCCCATGATTCAGGCTATGGATTTCCAGATGATGGTGGGGCTGGGGGAGATCCAGATCTTGAAAAAAGATATCAGACATCTTGGCATCAAAATGCTGGCCAGTATGAATGATCACTTCTTCAAGGCCAGCCTGGGCAAACGCCTGACTGACCACGGAGGCTTTGATGAACTGGGGCCTGGCCCCTAAAACAGTGGCAATTTTCACAAACGAGATCGCTTCTGCGCTACAAAGAAATAATTCTGGCAGATCAATGAGAACGGATATTGTAAGATTTCATCGCTGCCATTCCAAATCCTAGCAACCCATGGTGCATTCCTCAGGGGTTTTGGCAACGCTCCCCAGAGATTTCTGGGTAAGGCCCCATAACGATGCATCGCCACGATCGTCAATCCGGCCTGTTGGCAGAGGGCCTCGATCGATCGGCGAGTGTAGCGATAGGGATGGTGGTACTTGTTCGGAATCAACGCCGCCAGGGAATCGATCACCCCCCACTGATTCGGCAGGTGATAACAAATAAAATAACCATCCAGGGCAAGGATGCGATGGATTTCCTGCAAACTGCCCAACTCAGTACCCCCAGTTTCTCGCACATGCTCCAGCACCCCGACGGAGACGACGGCATCGAATTCTCCTTCTGCATAGGGCAAACGGGTAGGCTCCCCAGGATCTCCCTGTTTGAAGGTATAGGGAAATTGGCTGGACAATTGCTGCAGTTGGAGACGCAATGGGAAATCACTCAAGGCAAAACCAGACACCTGGTAGCCTGACCGCATCAGAAAGTAGGAGAAGTGGCCGTTGCCACACCCCCAATCGAGCACCGAAGCCCCCTTCGCAACGTACCGATCCCAAAGCTGATAAAGCCGGAGAAATTGGCAGGCCCCCACCAGGCTGCGAAATTGCAGCAGTTCATAGGCAGCACTTTCAGACTGGAACTGGATGAGGTCTTGCATCACCTGATTCAGGCGTTGAGACTGCATGTCAACCGGACTCCATCACAGCCAGAATCTCTTGAGACACCAGTTGCCAGGAAAAATATTGCTCTGCATAACGGCGGGAGATGGCCTGCATCTGCGCCAGGCGATCGGGGTCTCCGATCAGAGCGATGGCCTGGGCCGCCAGATCTGCCACATCGCCAGGGTGGTGGAGGGCTAAAAAGCCTGCTGGCTCAAATTCCTGAATACCTGCAATGCGGGAAGCCAAAATTGCCCGACCCGCCGCCGCATAAGCATAGAACTTAATCGGAGAATACCCAATTTCCGATAGCCCCTGCTTGGGGAGCAAAGCCAGGTCAAAGCAATTGATATAGAGGTTCGATTGGGCATAGGGCACAGATCCCAGAAATTGTACCCGCGCATCTGCACCATAGGTTTGAACCAGATAGTCGTACTGACGACCTTGACCCACAACCAGAAGCCGCACCTGGGGGTACTGGCTAGCAATCAGAGGCATGGCCTGAATTGCAGTTTCCACACCCTGCCAGGGCTCCAAATCCCCAATAAACCCCAGGTAAAAAAAGTCAGGGTCCAGCCCCACCTGTTGCAGGGCCTGCTTTCGCTCCAGTGGCTGAAACAGTTCGATGTCTGTGGCATTACGGGTCACCAGAATCTTGGCTGGATCAACGCCCCGGAGCATGAGTTTCTTCTGAATCCCCGGTACCACAACCGCAACCAGAGAAGCCAGTCGGGCATCCATGACCTGGAACTGTTCTACGAGACGATGAAACAGACCGGGAACACCCATCAGGTTTAACTCATCCGCAAACCACCCATTCTGCTCGGCCAAAATATTGGGAAATCCCTTCATTCGCAAGGCCAGAGAAATCAAGCTGGAGAACAGATTACTCCGCAAATAGACCCAGTCATAGTTCTGCCTGGATACGGAGAGGATGGTCGGGATCTGAGCCAGCGTATTAATACTGGTCTTGCTGAGAGGGATCAGGCGACTCAGGTGGCGACTGGAAAAAAACACCTGATCGAAATGCTGGTCCATGGGGGCACGCTCGGCCCAAATTGCCCCGGGATCAGGAATCAGAGCATGGATGGTGTGTCCCTGACGCCTAAATTCCTGGGCCAGGGATAAAAAATGGGCCGTCCCACCGTTGGGCTGGGACAGGTTCAGGGTTGAAATCATTAAGATTTTCATGCCCGTCATTTTACGGGAATTGGGAATGATTTGCGTACTAGACCCTCATCCATGGTTAAGATAATAGCTTAAGTTTTTATACTCAAAATTCACCTAACGTAACTAACCAGACTCCCCAATGTCTATTTCTACACTCATGACGGAACAGAATCAGAATCAGGTGTTTCTACAACTAAAGGAAAAAATCATCAATCGAACCGCGATCGTGGGTGTAGTTGGGCTGGGATACGTCGGTCTTCCTTTCGCAGTAGAAAAAGCAAAAGTCGGCTTCCAGGTGTTGGGGGTAGAGCAAAATCCTGTTCGCGCAGATAGCGTTAATCGGGGACAGAATTACATTGCAGACGTGATTGAAGAGGAACTGCAACAGGTTGTCCAGAATGGCTATCTGAAAGCTCTGACGAGTTTTGATCAGGTTCCAGAAATGGATGTGATCGTCATCTGCGTGCCCACGCCCCTGACAAAAAATTTGACGCCAAACCTGGCTTACGTGGAAAGCGTCACCCACAGCATTGCCGAACACCTGCGCCCCGGTCAACTCGTCACCCTGGAATCCACCACCTATCCTGGTACTGTCGATGAGGTGATGCGTCCCGTTCTGGAAGCAGGGGGTCTGAAACAAGGGGAAGATTTTTTCCTGGCCCATTCGCCAGAACGAGTCGATCCAGGCAATCAGCGCTACACCACCAAAAATACCAGTAAGGTTGTTGGCGCTTCTGACCCGCTCTCACTGGAGATTTCCACCCTGTTCTACCAGCAAACCATTCTTCATGTTGTTCCGGTGACCAGCGCCAAGGTCGCAGAGATGGTCAAGGTATTTGAAAACACCTTCCGGGCCGTTAACATTGCCCTGGCCAATGAACTGATGCTGCTGTGCGATCGGATGGACATCAATGTCTGGGAAGTGCTGGATGCAGCCAATACCAAGCCCTTTGGCATCATGCCCTTCTATCCCGGTCCCGGTGTTGGGGGTCACTGCATCCCGATCGACCCCCACTATCTGGAATGGAAGGCCAAAGAGTTTGATTTTGAGACCCATTTCATCAGTCTGGCCGGAGAAATTAATCGCAAGATGCCCGTCTTTGTGCGGGAGAAAGCTTGGCGGGTTCTGAATCAGTTCGGGATCGCACCCGCCCGCGCCAAAGTTCTGGTGATTGGGGCCGCTTATAAAAAAGACCTGGGCGATTGGCGAGAATCTCCCGCCATTACCGTGATGAAACTCCTGCTAGCGGACGGGGCCAATCTGATTTACCACGATCCCTACGTGCCAGAGATTCAAGTGGCCCACCGCGTCCTTTACAATACAGAGTTGACTGATGCGGTGATTCAATCCGTAGACCTGGTAATTATCGCCACTGACCATGGGAAGATTGATTACAACAATCTTATCCACAAGGCGAAAGCGATTCTGGATACCCGTGGTGTCACCCGCCATCTGAACTGCCCTAAAGAAAACGTGGTACTGCTTTGAGTCAAGTTATCGTTGTCGGAGCCGGCAACTGGGGCCGGAACCTGGTGAAGAATTTCCACCAGCTAGGTGCTCTAGCTGGTGTGGCAGAAGCCAACCCAGAATTACGCGCTGCTGTAGAAACAACCTATCCAGGCATCCCCACCTATCAGACATATGACGATGCGTTGGAGGCGGAGGATGGCCCGATCGTGCTGGCCACGCCAGCTCCTCTCCATTACGCCATGGCCCTTTCAGCCTTAAAAGCTGGAAGGGACGTTTTTGTCGAAAAACCCATGACCCTGCGGGCAGAGGAATCGCGCCATCTGGCTGAATTTGCCGATGCCCACGATCGGATCCTCATGGTTGGCCATCTCCTCCTCTACCAGCCAGCAATTACCTGGATGCGGGATTATCTGGCCAGTGGGCAGGCTGGACGAGTGTTGCATGTAGCCACCCAGCGAGCTGCCCTGGGGAAAGTGCGAACGGAGGAAAATGTCTGGTGGTCTTTTGCCCCCCATGATGTTGCCATCATTCTGGAGTTACTCGGCAGTCCCAAAATTTCTCAGGTCAAGGCAACGGGGCAGGCCCTTCTGCAGCCCCAGATTGAAGACTTTGTCCATGTGGATTTGCAGTTTGAGGGCGGGCAGTCGGCCCATCTCCATTGCTCCTGGCTGTGGCCAGAGAAGCAGCGGGGAACGGTGGTGATTGCAGAGCGGCAAATGCTGGTCTACGACGAAATTCGCCAGGTGTTGACTGTGCATGACAAATCTATCGGGGCCGATTTGAAGAACGACGATCGGGGCAGTCAGGGGATCGAAGTGACTGCCGCAGAACCCTTAAAAATTGAGTGTCAGCACTTTCTCGATTGCGTCCAGAACCGGCAACGACCCCGTTCCGATGGGTGGAATGGGGTCGCGGTCGTGGAAATTTTGGAACGGGTACAGGAGGTTCTGCGTGGCTGATTATTTCGTTCATCCCACCGCGATCGTGGATGAAGGCGCTGAAATTGGCAATGGCAGCAAGATCTGGCACTTCTCCCATGTTTCCGGCAAGGCCAAAATTGGGGAACGGTGTAATCTGGGCCAGAACGTCTATGTGGCCAATCAGGTCGTCATCGGCAACTTCTGCAAAATTCAGAACAATGTTTCTCTCTATGAAGGGGTCGTTCTGGAAGACTATGTGTTTTGCGGTCCCAGCATGGTGTTCACTAACATCAAAACGCCTCGTTGCGAATACCCCCGCAACACCAGTGCTGACTACAAAACCACACTGATCAAGCGGGGAGCCAGTATTGGGGCCAATGCCACGATCGTCTGTGGGATTACCCTGCATGACTGTGCCTTTGTGGCTGCCGGAGCTGTGGTCACCAAAGATGTTCTCCCCTATCAGATGGTGGCAGGCGTCCCTGCTCGCCCGATTGGTTGGATGAGTGCCTACGGGGACGTGCTGCAATTTGATGCGTTGGGCTATGCCGTTGACTCGATCGGGGCCAAATATCAGAAATTATCAGAGACAGAAGTTATCCAACTGCCATAGGAGAATGCATGCACACTCGCCTTTTAGACCGTCTGTGTTGTTCCTATTGTCAGGGTTCTTTACAGCTCAAGCCATTTGTTCTTGAGGCACCAGCAGCAGCGGTC
Source organism: Leptolyngbya sp. 'hensonii' (assembly GCF_001939115.1). Lineage (GTDB taxonomy): Bacteria > Cyanobacteriota > Cyanobacteriia. The sequence goes on from NZ_MQTZ01000049.1 coordinate 96,210, forward strand.
ATCCCTCAACCTGATGATCTATCTGCTGCTCAGGTGCAGCCGTACCCAGACACGATCGTGCAAACAGGGGTACTCCTTTGTCAGACCTGTCAGGTCTGGTATCCGATTTATGCCTATGTGCCAGTCATGCTCCTGTTCAAAACCTCGTTTCACCAGCGGTTTGCCCAGGAATACCAGGCTCAACTTCAGGATTTGTCAGAATATCATCTGCCCGATCGCACACCAGAACCGGGAGAGCTGGCCATCCAGGAAACGTTTACAGACCAGTGGTTAACCGTTCAGGACAGCGAACTGTCCTTCAATTACACCCAATCTGATCTGGAAGCCCTGAATCGCGAGGTCTGGTTGAATTGGCTTCCTGCTGCTGAAACACCTGTACAGATGGTGCTAAATGTGGGATGTGGCTTGGGACGGGAAGCCATAGCGCTGCAAACCGTCACCCAAGCTGAGATTTTTGCGGTTGATCTGAATTTTGGCGTCTTTCAAGGCGCAGCTCGGTTCCGATCCCATGGGGGGATCCATTTTGTCATCGCTTCGCTGTTCCATCTGCCCTTTTCAGGGGGAGCCTTTGATCTGGTCTACAGTCAGGGCGTGATCCATCACACCCTTTGCACCAAAGCGGCTCTGGATGCTATCGCAGCCTTGGTCCGCACTAGAGGATATCTCTTCATCTGGGTTTATGGGCGGGATGATGCTCAGATCAAGGATCCAACCGTGAAAGGTTACCTGACGTATAAATTTGAAGCGGTGGTGCGACCAGTGGTCAGTCGTCTCCCTGCTTTCTTACGCGATCTGGTGATCAATGCACTAACCCTGGTTTTTCATCCAATTCTGAAATCCTATGGCCGGAATCGGCAACAGTGGCAACTCCGCAATACCAACCATGCCTTACGGGACTGGTTGACGCCCAGATATGCACACAAACACAGCTACAATGAGGTCTTGGAATGGTTCGAAGCCCTGGAGTTTCAGATTATCAATGTCCAATCCCCCCTGGCTTACCGGAAATTGTTTGAACGGCCGCTTTGGGGTGTTGGTGTTACTGGTCAAAAACGTTGAAAGCTTATGAGTGAAGGCAAAATTCCCATCTTAGATCTGAAAACCCAATATCGTAGCTTACAGGCTGAGATTCAGGCTGCGATTACCCGGGTCTGTGAATCCGGTGAGTTCATCCTGGGATCGGATGTCAAAGCCTTTGAACAGGAGGTGGCGGCCTATCTGGGGGTCAAGCATGCGATCGGCTGCAACTCTGGGACCGATGCCCTTGTGATTGGTCTGCGGGCGCTGGGTATTGGTCCTGGCGATGAGGTGATCACCACCCCCTTCAGCTTCTTTGCCACGGCTGAATCCATCAGTATGGTCGGGGCAACCCCCATTTTTGCCGACATTGACGCTCAAAGTTTTAATATCAATCCAGAGGCGATTCCAGCTCTGATCACCGAACGGACAAAGGCGATCATGCCGGTTCACCTCTATGGCAATCCGGCGGCCATGAGTCGGATTTTGGAGATCGCCCAGACCTATAACCTGAAGGTGATTGAGGACTGCGCCCAGTCCTTTGGGGCACGGTACGCAGGTACCTGTGGGGTTTGCCAGGGAACCTGTGCGCCGGAAATTCGGTCGGCGATGACCGGGAAACTAACCGGCACGATCGGAGATGTCGGAGCCTACTCCTTCTTCCCCACGAAGAACCTGGGTGCCTATGGGGATGGCGGGTTGATTGTCACCCATGACGATCGCATCGCTGATCTGGCCCGCATGCTCCGGACCCATGGGTCGAAGCAAAAGTACCGGAACGAAATGTTCGGCTACAACTCTCGTCTAGATTCAATTCAGGCGGCAATTCTGCGGGTAAAACTGCCCCACATTAATGCCTGGAATGAAGCCCGCCGCACTGTGGCCCGCACCTATAACGAATTTCTGGCTGGCTTACCTGATGTGATTACGCCAGCCGTGAGTGATGGCCACGTTTTCCATCAGTACACCATCCGGATCACCAATGGCCAGCGAGATCAGGTCCAGCAGGATCTGGCAGCCCAGGGCATCAGTACCATGATTTACTATCCAGTGCCTCAGGATCAGCTGCCGGTCTACAAAGGGAAGTATCCAGCCTATCCGGTGAGCGATGAGTTGGCCAACCAGGTTCTCAGTCTACCGATCTGGCCCGAATTGGAACGGGAAACGATCGAACGCATTGCCCAAGCTCTGAAGCAATTCCTGGCTGCCCATGGCGCGTAAGGTTGATTTTCTGATTGTTGGTGCAGGCATTGTCGGTTTGGCGATCGCACGGGAACTAAAACAGCGGTATCCCAGTAGTTCGGTATTGATTTTGGAGAAGGAAGCCAGACTGGGCAAACATTCCAGTGGTCGAAATAGTGGCGTGCTGCACTCTGGGATCTACTACAAACAAGGATCCCTCAAGGCCAGGGTCTGTGCTGAAGGTGCCCGATTGATGGCCGCTTATTGCGAGGAGCATGGCCTTCCCATTCAGCGAACGGGTAAGGTGATTGTGCCTTTGCGAGCGGATGACGACACCCAATTGCAGACCCTCTACGATCGCGCTGCAGCAGCCGGTGCCAAGGTCGTCTTTGTCGATCGTCAAGAGCTGAAGAAGATTGAGCCGGAAGCTTACACGATCACGGGCAAAGCCCTCTATTCACCCCATACGGCAGTGATCGATTCCCCTGCTGTTTTGCGTCATCTGGCTGAGCGTTTACAAAGCCAGGGCGCGGAAATCCTTCTGAACCACCAGTTCTTGAGTGTTGATGCAGTGGCTGCGATCGCCAAAACCAATCAGGACTGCTTCTCGTTTGGGTACCTGATCAACACAGCAGGCTTACAGGCCGATCTTGTCGCTCAAGCCTTTGGAATAGGCCAACAGTATACGATTCTCCCCTTCAAGGGATTGTACTACCAGCTCGATCCAGGGTGTGGTCTGACCATCAACAGCAATATCTATCCGGTTCCGGACTTACGGGTTCCATTTCTGGGGGTTCACTTTACCAAGAAAGTGGATGGTTCCGTTTCATTAGGACCCACAGCCATTCCCGCATTTGGTCGGGAAAACTATACCGCACTGGAAGGGTTAGACCTCCGGGAAGCACCACAAATTATCCTGCGATTAATCCAGCAATATCTCAACAATCACCAGGGGTTTCGGCAACTGGTGCATGAGGAAAGCATTCGCTTCCTGAAGCCCTATTTTGCTAAAGCGGCTCAGGCTCTAGTGCCCAATTTGCGATCAGAGCATTTGTTAAAAAGTGATAAGATTGGCATTCGAGCTCAGTTGTTGAATTTGCAAACTCAGGAACTAGTGATGGATTTTCTGGTGGACTATACTCCCAACTCGATCCATATCCTGAACGCAGTTTCTCCTGCATTCACCAGCTCATTTAGCTTCGCCAAGTTTGTACTCGATCAAGCCGGACTGAACTAATGGAACTTCAAGGAAAACGATTTTTAGTCATTGGTGGCGCTGGCTTTATTGGCTCCCATGCCGTTGATGCGCTGCTGCGGGAAGATGTCGAAGAAGTTCGCATCTATGACAACTTTACCCGTGGGCGAGAAGAAAATTTGGCAGAGGCGCTGAAAGACCCACGAGTCAAGATTTTTGAACTGGGGGGAGATATCCTCCATCGGGATATCCTGGATACCGCGATGAAAGGCATAGACGGGGTGTTTCACTTCGCTGCACTCTGGCTCTTACACTGCTATGACTTTCCCCGCTCTGCTTTTGAAGTCAATATTGCTGGCACCTTTAATGTTCTGGAAGCCTGCCTGAATAATGGGGTAAAAAAGCTGGTTTATTCTTCGTCGGCGTCCGTCTATGGAGATGCCATTACGGAACCCATGGTTGAGGATCATCCCTACAACAACACCACCTTCTATGGGGCCACAAAGATTGCGGGTGAGCACATGTGCCGATCTCTCTACCATCGGTATAAGGGGACGGAAAAACATCTGGACTATGCCGGTTTGCGCTATATGAATGTCTATGGTCCTCGCCAAGACTATAAGGGCACCTACATTGCCGTGATCATGAAAATCCTCGATCGACTGGACAAGGGACTGCCACCCGTCGTTTATGGAGATGGTTCCCAGGCGTATGATTTCATCTATGTTGGGGACTGCGCCAGAGCGAATATCTGTGCCATGAAATCCGATGCAACAGATTCCTTCTACAACGTCGGCACAGGGATTAAGACGACTATTAAGGAATTGGCCGAGCTGATTTTGGAAGTCACTGGTTCAACCCTGCAAATCCAGTACGAACCCAGTGGTCCCACTTTCGTCAAGAATCGGGTGGGTTGTCCGAAGAAAGCAGCAGCTGAGATCGACTTTAAAGCCAAAACCGATCTGCGAGAAGGTCTGGCCGAATTGATTGTGTGGCGACGCAACCATAAAGAAGAAGTGGCCCAGCGTCGTCGGGCCGCTGGTCTGGCAGACTAACACTATGTGTGGGATCGCAGGAATCTTCAACCTGGACGGAGAGCCCGTTTCGTCCGTCATCTTAAAAAAGATGACGGATGCGATCGCCCATCGAGGTCCAGATGGGGAAGGTCATTGGGTCCAGGATAGTGTAGGTCTGGGGCATCGCCGGTTGGCCATCCTCGATCTGTCTCCTGCAGGCCATCAACCGATGGCCACGATCGATGGACGCTTTATCCTCAGCTTTAATGGCGAGATCTATAACTTTAATGAGTTGCGGATTGAACTGGAAGCCCTGGGATATCAGTTTCACTCCCGTACTGATACTGAAGTTCTCCTGTATGCCTATGCAGCCTGGGGCGTGAGAGCGCTCGATCGTCTGAATGGCATGTTTGCCTTTGCCCTCTGGGATCGGCAACAACGGGAACTGATCCTGGCCCGCGATCGCTATGGCATCAAACCCCTCTACTATCTGCTGCAAGGTAACCATTTTGTCTTTGGCTCGGAGGTGAAAGCCATTCTGGCTCACCCTCTGTACCAGGTCCAGATGGATCTGGAAGGGTTGATGGAGTACTTCACCTTCCAGAATTTCTTCACCGATCGCACCCTGTTCCAAGGGATTCGCCTCCTTCCATCAGGAACCTGGATGCGTCTCTCCTTAGCATCACCGGAACCTCAGCCTCACCAATACTGGGATTACCACTTCACCGACCCCCAAGATGCTTCACTGGACGAGCGGGAGTATGTGGAAGAACTGGATCGACTGTTTCAACAGGCGGTGAATCGTCAGTTAATCAGTGATGTCGAAATTGGGGCTTATCTGAGTGGGGGGATGGATAGTGGCTCGATTACGGCGATCGCAGCCCGCCAGCTTCCTTATCTAAAATCGTTCACCTGTGGGTTTGATCTCAACTCTGCTTCCGGGATTGAGGTCAACTATGATGAGCGGGAACCTGCTGAGTATATGTCCTATCTCTTCAAGACTGAACATTACGAAATGGTCTTGAAGGCGGGCGATATGGAGCGGGTTCTGCCTCGCTTGGCCTGGCATCTGGAGGAACCCAGGGTTGGCCAGAGTTATCCCAACTTTTATGTGGCTCAGTTAGCCGGGAAGTTTGTCAAGGTAGTACTGTCTGGCAGCGGTGGGGACGAACTCTTTGCCGGTTATCCTTGGCGGTATTATCGGGCTGTCGTTAATGATAATTTTGACCACTACGTTGACCAGTACTTTGGGTTTTGGCAGCGACTGCTTTCTCCTGATGAGTTGAAGACTGTATTTCAGCCCATTTGGGGTGAAGTAGGTCATCTCTCAACTCGGGAGATCTTTAAAGGGGTTTTTCGTCAGCCTGTCCAAGATCTGGCTCGTCCAGAAGACTATATCAATCACTCCCTTTACTTCGAAGCCAGAACATTTTTACATGGGTTGCTAATTGTTGAAGATAAACTCAGCATGGCCCATGGACTGGAAACGCGAGTACCTTTTCTCGATAATGATCTCGTTGATTTCGCCATGCAAATTCCAGTGCGGTTGAAGTTGGGCAATTTGAGAGAGGTGATTCGCTTGAATGAAAACGATCGAGGGAATAAAGCAGTACGATACTTCCAGAAAACAAAAGATGGCAAGTTGTTGCTCCGTAAAATTATGGGCCGTTACATTCCTCCTGTTGTTACTGAGAGAGAGAAACAAGGATTTTCTGCTCCCGATGCTAGTTGGTTTAAGGGGGAAAGTATCGACTATGTTCGCCGCAAGCTATATAATCACTATTCCCGACTTTATGACTTCCTTGATCGGAAAGCAGTTCAGGATTTGATTGGGGAGCATCTTGAAGGGCATCAGAATCGACGGTTACTGATCTGGTCACTCTTAAATGTGGAAGAATGGTGTAGACAATTTTTGAAAGCTTAACTAAATCTTAAATCTTCCATGCAAAGTCCCGTCATGCTTGTGAAAGGTCATCTTCATGCCTTCAGGGAGATAGTAGCTCTTCTAAATCGGCATAAATTCTTAGCCTGGGAAATGGCTAAGCGAGAGATTACTGATCGATATAGAGGACAACTATTAGGCACCTTTTGGGCTGTCATGCACCCTTTAACGTTGATTATGGTTTATGTCTTCATTTTTGTCGTTGTTTTTAAAATTAAATTGGGTGGCAATCGGGACATGCCACTAGACTATACAGCTTACTTACTCGCTGGATTGATTCCATGGTTAGGATGTCAGGAAGTGCTGGCTAAAGCTAGTACGGCTATTACGGGTAGTGTCAATCTGGTTAAGCAAGTTGTGTTTCCAATCGAAATTCTGCCTATTAAAGGAGTAATTTCGTCGATCATTAATCAGATTATTCTGCTGGTTTTACTAGGCATTTACGTCTTGATCTCCCATCATTCCTTGCCCTGGACGTACTGTTTTATTCCCTTACTTCTGATTGTTCAAACTCTTGGGATGATGGGAACTGCTTTCATGTTATCAGCAGTAGGCGTGTATTTTCGGGATGTAAAAGATGTGATGCAGGTCTTTATTGTGATTGGCGTTTACTTGTTACCAGTCTTTTATCTGCCTGCTCAAGTCCCCTCAGCTTTTAAGCCAATTCTCTATATCAATCCTTTTAGCTACCTAATTTGGTGTTATCAAGATGCTCTTTACTTCGGGCGATTCGAACACCCTTACGCTTGGGCTATCCTAATTCTCCTGAGTCACATCATTTTAGTGAGTGGGTATCGTCTTTTTCGTCGATTAAAAATCATGTTTGGGAGTGTTTTATGACCCCCCACCTGAACAGGGACATTGCAATTAAGGTTAGTAATCTGTCCAAGATGTATCGCATTTATGCAAAGCCTGCCGATATGTTTTGGGAATTACTGACAGGTAGGCCCCACCATAAGGAATTTTGGCCTTTACAAAATGCATCATTTGACATTGATCGGGGAGAGGTTGTGGGCATCGTTGGGCGTAATGGTGCAGGGAAAAGTACTCTTTTGAAAATACTTGCGGGGACATTAGATAAAACTTCGGGAGACTTTTCTATTAATGGCAGAATTTCAGCTATTCTAGAACTCGGCACAGGCTTTAATCCAGAATATACTGGCCGCGAAAATATCTATATGGGCGCAATGTGCCTGGGCATGAGCCGGGAAGAGGTTGAGAGAAAAATTGATTCAATTATTGAATTCAGTGAGCTGGAAAAATTCATCGATCGCCCCTTCAAGACCTATTCCAGTGGTATGCAGGCTCGCCTAACTTTCTCAACAGCAATTAGCATTGATCCGGATGTTTTAATTGTGGATGAAGCCTTGGCTGCCGGAGATCAATTCTTTGTTTCCAAGTGTATCCGCCGCATTGAAGAAATCTGCACCAGTGGTGCCACGGTCTTGTTCGTCTCCCATAACCTGGCTCTAGTTGAACGCCTCTGCCATAGGGCAATCTACTTTAAAGAGGGCAGCTTAATTATGATGGGAAATGCCCACGAAGTCTGTAAGCGGTATGAATTAGAGTGTTTGCTCGAAGACCAGCTTGCTTTACAAGATATCTGCGATCGTCAGTCAGAAACTTCCGAAACCGATCATTTGGGAACCGGCGAAGTCAGAATCGCAGATCTGGAAGTGCTGGATCAACAATCCTGGCCCGTTAAGCTGTTATCTGTAGGGCAAGCCTACACATTTCGACTTACCCTGCAAAGTCAAATTGATCATTCAAATATTGGTATCACATTGCAGCTCATTGCCGATGATGGCCATGTCATCTTTTCTGTTAACTCCTGGACTTTTATCAATGAGGAAGGCCAGGAAGCTTCTCAAGTAATTTCTGTCTCTGTAGGACAAAATTTCGTTGATATTTCAATTTCAAAGTTGTTAGTAGGGGCTGGAAGATATTTCATTACAGTAGGCGTTATGCCTCATCAAAATACCAATACCTATGATGATTTTTTGGATATCAATATAAAACGGTGGGCCATTTCAGTACAGCGCGAAGGATTGACTCAGTCTGTTGCTATGGAACAACCTGTTTCTTTTAAGTGTGTGAAAAATACAGATGTTACCATCGCTCACCTTTTGTAACGATATTGACTTTTCGGATTGGCAAACTTATCAGGAGGTCCATCGGATACTCTTGGAAGAGTTTGGGATTGTGACAACTGATTCTTTCTGGTTGTTTGCTCCTGCGGGTTCGGACATGGCTCTCTTTAAATCAAATTGTCAAGAGAAAGGGCCAAAGCATGATGAACTGTTGGAAGAAATTCTGGCTGGCCGCTTAAATATTCTGCACAGTGCAGGTAATTTTAGTCAGACCGATACTAGTGTTCGGTCTTCAAGGGGCATGATCAGTGAGGCATTACAGTATTTGTCAGATCACGCCCGAATTCCTCAGATCTGGACCAATCATGGTGATATAGGAGATATACAAAACATAGGTGGGTCAAGCCCTTATTATCAGGAGGGAGACTTACCCAGCTCTGAGACCTATATTGTGGATTTACTCCTCCACTATGGGGTTCGTTTCTTTTGGTTAGATTACCACTGTTCTAATACTTTCGTCTTTGAAAGAGCAGATACTGGCAATAACCCTCTCTGGTCCTTAGAAACAACTCGTTCTGGCCATCAGATTCGATGCTTTCGGCGTTTTCGGGGGGCGCTTCCCAAAGCACCAACAGCCCTCACCTTAGGGGATCAGCTATCGGCATCCAACCTGGAAGCATTGGCGACTTCAGACAGAGGGGTCACTATTATTTATCAACATTGGTGTGCCCATCGAGATGCATCAGGCAAGGCGATCGTAGCAGGAAGACCTATTTTTCCCGAAACAGCCATGTTAGGTTTGAAACAGTTAGTGAAGTTGCGAGAGCAGCAAAGAATTGCACTCATGCCACTAGAAGAGTTGCTCAATCAATGTGCTTCAGCCTTATAACGTGTGATTAGGAGTGTTTGAGTATGCAAGTTCTAGGTGATACTGATCTTCTGCCCCTCGGATGGAGAGTGCCAGAATTAGAGGGAACGCTTTATATTCCGTCCCATGGCATTCCACTCCATGTGAAGAGTTTAGAGCGCCTTCTTAAAGCAGGCTTGGAGCAAGGCCAAGAGATTGCCTTCAAACCTACTGTGCCTGTTACCTCTCAGTTAGGTTTATCACAGTCGCCAGTATTAGTCTATTACTACCCTCAAGCCATCTCAAGTAATTCAGCTAGCAACACTGTAGAACCCCCTCAACTTTCTACAGTTCCAGCTTCTTCATCCCACTATATTGAAGTATTTCAACAATCAGGTATTGCCTGGTTGGGGCAAAAGCTTGTCAGTAAAACTGCCTGGATCAAGCTTTTTAAGTTGTTAGCACTCAGAGCATTCTCTGGCTCTTCAGCGTCCATTGCTCCCCAACAAATTTCTGAAGCAATGACCTCTTCATCGTCTGGATTAGAGGTTGGTGACATAGCTATTCTCTCTGATACCGATCTGGATGAGCAAGAATATTATTTTGCCGATCACTTTCCCACATTCACGCCTAAGCCGAATCAGGTCAGTGTTGTGATTGCCAATGCCTGTAATCTCAAGTGTGTTATGTGTCCTTATCACAGCCCTGTGATTACACCAACTCACACCACTGATTTTTTCAAAGATAAGAGTTGGATGTCCTGGGAGATGATGGAGCGGCTGGCCCAAGAATGTGGACGAGATCAACTACCAGTGAAAATTGGCAATATCGAAGAACCCTTGCTTCATCCTAAAATAGTTGACTTTGTCAAGCTCTGTCGAGAGCAAGGGGCGCCCTCCGTTCATATCACCACTAATGGACAACTGCTGACTGAAAAGAAGGCTTACGCTCTGCTAGAAGCAGGATTAACCAGTCTCTACGTGAGCTTTGATGCTGCCCGATCGGAAACCTACGATCAGGTGCGGGGTGCCAACCTGCAGCGTGTTGAAGATAATCTTCGCTATTTCTTGAAACTGCGTCAGGAACTGGGTGCGAGTTGCCGGGTGATGACCTCCTTTGTCCGGAACAAAGGAGTCAGTCAGGCAGAAGAATTTGAATTCTTAGATCGCTGGCTCCAGTCAACTGATGGTGTGATCTTCTATAATCTTGCAGAGTATGAAGAAGGTAACACCCACTTTGCCAAAATCAACCAGTCTGCACAGGAATTTCTACAACAAGTCGAGGGGCGCTGGGCTTGTTTGAATCCCTGGGAAGAGGTGTATATTTTACCAGATGGACAAGTTTATTATTGTTGTGAAACAGTCTCGAAACTGGCCTTTGAAAAATTGGAATCTATGGGAGATTTTAACTCCCAAACTCTCAGAGAAATCTGGCAGGGTTCCCTGTTCAATCAGCTTAGAAAAGATTTGCTGCGTAACGATTTGGAAAATCGCTCCTCCTGTAGAGATTGTGGTATCTGGATGGGCCATGTTGTGTCTCAAGAAGATCACGATGGCAAGCGGATCACAACCAACATGATTACTGAGATCTATGAACTGGAGCGTTAGATGAATTTTTTGCCGCTTGAAACGCTCAAGGCATTAGGGAGAACGGAGTACGAAAAAGAATTTATTGAGATGGAGTATGAGGCCGGTCTTCCTTATTATTTGGCCCGACTCGATCGCTTAATGTTCTCTGGTCAGCGAGTTCTAGATGCCGGGTGCGGAGTTGGTCAGTGGACAGTGGCCCTGGCACAACGCTTTGAGCAAGTTGAGAGCATTGACTTGAAGGAAGATCGCCTGGACATTTTGGCAACGGTGGTTCAGCAACTGGGAGTAACCAATGTACGCTGGCAACAGGGGAGCATTGAACAACTTCCCTATCCCGATGATTGCTTTGATGCTATCTTCTGTTATGGTGTCTTGATGTTTACTCAGGTTGAAAAGACACTTGCCGAGTTCTATCGGGTGTTGGCCCCAGGAGGTAGGGTCTACATCTGCCTCAATGCGGACGGATGGAGCAAATTCCTGATTCAGGAACGGGGATTACAGGATGAGAATGCCCTGCAGGCAGGTCGGGATGTTTTATACAACACTTACTGGAATCGGGCAGTTAATCACCTGACTGAACAGATCAAGACACCGCGTGCGTTGGCTGCCAGCATGTGGGTCAGCTATGAAGTTGGGAAGAGCTTCTCCCACAAACGGTTTTTGAGATTGCTCTATCGACTATTCAAGAAACAGTTGGATAGATTAGGTCAGAAAATCATTTGTGATTTTTTAAATCTAACCTACTTAAATCCAACCTACGATCCCACCCAAGTTCCTCATATCCTCACGTTGCAGGTCAGTCCCGCCTTTGCAACAGCGATGTTGCAACAGAGCCCCAAAGGTCAGGCATTATGGAACGATGTTGCTGCTACCTGTGGTGAGCTGTACTTGCAGAGATTAGTGGGTGATATGCAAGCATTACTGATCGGAGGGTCAGATGCACGATCGGGGGATGTGTCGCGTGCTTATCAGCCTGCGGAATTACAACAACTGGCTGAGGGGGTTGGTTTTTGTGATTTTCAATGGGCTGGAGAAGCCCAATTAATGTGTGATTGGGTTACTCCAGCTGAACAGCCTAAATACGCAGCTTATTTTCGCGGGGAGTTATCTGTTTGGGAATGTCTGCTGCTCAAACCCCAGACGTTGCAACCGGATGTAGGCAATCATTGGAAACTAGCTCATCAGGCGCAGAGTCAGCCTGTTTTTTGGGCAAGATCTGCCAAACCCTTATTGAGCAGTGGTAGTTTCAATAGCTATCCCCCTTATTTACTGGAACACGCCAAGCAGGTGGGGCAGATGTTGGGAGGAGAACAATATCTCAAGCATCTGGCCAAGAGCCTGGTTCAAGATTCCACAGACGAAATAGCAGTGGTCAGAGATATCATAGCTTTCGTACAACAGGCTATCTTCCGAGATCCAGTAGCCCAACCTCTAGAGCCTCAGACGGGAGCATTACCAGACCCACTCACGATACTAATTTCTGCCCGTGGGCGCTGTGGTCATATTGCAAAAGTTCTAGTGGCTCTGTTTAACGCAGTTGGACTAGATGCTCGAATTCTGCAGTTGAAAAAGCATATCGCAGCCGAGGTCAAGCTCACCGATCGCTGGGTCATTGTGGATGCTGATGCCTTCAAACATGGCATTATTCCCGTGAATCAGCGGGGAGAGATGCTGACTCTGGAGGAACTGACTGAGCATCCGTATCAATTGGACCGATTTCCTGCCACTGGCTGGATGTTACAGCCTGGTTCTCGCTTTACTCAGGGCATTCGAGGGGAGCAGGTCAATGGATACGTGGATGCCTTGCCTTTTGAGCAACGCGGTTATACTTCTGGGTATTATGTGCCGGCTGCCTGGGGATATCCGCCTTCCTTACCTGTGATTACCCAGTTTGAAGCCCATGGCCAGGCGTTTATCTTGAAATGGACCTCGTCAGTTGTTCAAGAAGACACATTGGTTGGATATCGAGTGCGGGTTGGTACCCGATCGCGGGGTTGGTGTTATGACAACCCAGGGTATGACAGCAATAATTTTCAAATGACTGCTGAGGATGTAGTGAATATTGAAACAAAGCATACGGAGATCTCCGGCTCTTTTCCCAGTTCAGTCAGCCGATTATTTGCTTCAGTCACGCCGGTCACTAGCCGAATTGAAAAGGAAGCTGAAACTTATTTCTGGCCCAGTAAGGAGGCAATCTGTGATCTGGCGTAAAGGACTTGCCAAATTAGCTCGGCCTATTTTGAACGCAATCGCCAGAAGAGTATTTGTCTTAAACCTTGATGTAACGCCATCACTACCAGATACTTTTGAACTGATGCTGATGAATGCAGCCCGATCAGTTGCTGCAGATGGTGATTTTCGACTCATTCTACCCGTTGACTCTGAACGCCCTAAATTTGCAGACAAAGAAATCAAAATTGGCTTTTTCGGCAACATTGCTAATAACGCTTACATTTTCACCAAATGTCTTCGCCGTTTAGGATACGATGCCGAGCTGGTGATCGAAGATGGGAGTACAGATGCGGATCTGATGAGTCGTCCGTTCTGGGAGGATGTGGAAGTTGCCTGTGCCTCTCTAGAGGAGTCAATGGCCTTCGAGCAACAGTGGCATCCGCCAACCTATGTGCGTCGGGTTGTTTATGACACCACTCTGCAGCTGAAGTTTCAGGGAAGATTGTCCGCCATCCCAGAAGTCCAGGAAATGTATCAACAGTCTTTTGGTTTATCATTGCCTGTCGATCGAGCCCTGCTGCTAGCTCAGAATATGGGGCACTGGCCTTATCTGCTAGCTATGAAACGCTATGATGTCATCCAGTTATCATCAGCAGCGATGGCGATGGGAATCTTTTGCCCCAAACCTTATGTTGTTTATCCGACGGGCAGTGACCTATTTATTGCCCCTTTTGAGGAAACCTTCTTTGGGTTATTAATGCGGGCCGGTTACCGCCATGCCAGCCACTGTCTGCTGATTATGCATACCCTCCCGGAGTATCTCAAGCGACTACAGGTTGTTGCGCCTCAATCTACAGCTCTGGTCATGGTGGATACAGAGGTGTATGCGCCAGGGGGAGGAGAACAAGTCCGAGCACAATGGCAGCAAGCAATTGGTGGCCAGAAATTTCTGCTTAATGTTTGCCGTCAAACATGGCTCTGGAAAGGCAACGATCGCTTAATTCATGCCTTCAGTCGCTTTGTTAAAGAGTATGGTGACTGGCGATTAATTCTGATGGAGTGGGGAAAAGATATTGAGCAATCCAAGGTACTGATTGAGGCGTTAGACATTAAAGACAAAGTCCTGTGGGAACCGATGTCTTCCAAGCCTCGCCTCCGTAGGCTCCAGCAAGCCGCTGATGTTGTATCCGACCAGTTTGTCATGGCTGCCTATGGGACTTCTGTTTTAGAGTCCATGGCTGCAGGTAAGCCAGTGCTCAAAAGCCCTCTCAATCCTCAAAACGATTTATTGTGTATTTCAGATCTGCCTCCCTTCGTAACTGCAAATGAAATTGATGAAATTTATCAAGCTTTGATTAAGCTAGATGATGAAGAATTCAAACAAAAAAAAGGGGTGGAAAGCCATGATTGGGTCAGGCGTAATCATGGTTACTTAGCTATTACAGAACGATATATTGATGCCTACAAATCAGCTTTGTGCTTTTAACTATATGTACTTTAAATCCAAAATAAATGATGAATGATCCAGTACAAAAGGTGCTTTTTATTGGGAGTAAAAAACTGGGTTTACGAGTGCTCCAGGAAATGATTACCCTCTCTCCATCTACTCTTGTCGGCATCATGACGATCGAGGATAAAGATGATACTCGTACAGTATTCAGAGATTTTCAAGCTCTCGCTGAAGTGGCTCATTTACCTTTCTATGTGGCTCAAAATAGAAAGCATTCAGAGGGGATCATTGATATGCTTAAACCGGAATTGTGTATAGTAGTGGGTTGGTACTGGTTGATCAGTCAGGAATGTTTAGGATCCGTTCCTCGCGGATTTATTGGCATTCATAATTCCTTGCTTCCCCGATATCGGGGAGGTGCCCCCCTAATCTGGGCGCTGATTAATGGGGAGAAGCAAGTAGGGTTTTCTCTATTTTCATTTTCAGTAGGAATGGATGATGGTCCCATTTGGACCCAGGGTCATGTAACGGTTGACGAAACTGACTATATTAATGATGTTTTAGAAAAATTAGAGGCCAGGATTCTTGAAGTGATGCGCGAGAAATATCCTGCGATTATCAACAATGAGATCGTTCCTATTGAGCAGCAGCACTCATTAGCAACCTATTGCGCTCAAAGGTTTCCCACTGATGGAAATATCAATTGGTTCCAATCAGCACGCTTTATTTACAATTTTATCCGAGCTCAGTCAGCCCCATATCCGGGTGCGTTTACAATCTATGAAGGAAAAATCTTAAAAATATGGCGAGCAAAGCTCTTTCATTATGATTACTATGGGATACCTGGCCAAGTGGCGAGGATCGATCAGGATGGTGTTTACGTCATTTGTGGTAATAATCGAGCAATTGTGTTGCAGGAAGTCGAGCTGTTAGGTCAGCGGGACAAGGCGCAGAACTTCATTAAATCCATCAAAACTCGTTTCTCCTGCTGCTGGGATGAGGGGTTTCAACCTAATGAAGCATAGAGAAGGATGATCACAAGAGAACCTGATTGACTGATGAATCTCCGCAGGGACAGATTGACAAGTTCTATTCGGTTCCTGCCAAGAAATCTGGTCAACCTGTCAACCTGTCGAGTGCATCCCACTTTTGCGATGAGTATAAGTGCTTAGAGCTGTGTTTGAAAGAGCGCGCTAAACTTTGAGCATTCCTGCTTTGGTCAACCACGCTTATGGACCCTGAGAAAAAAGCCCAAATTCAAGCCCACGCCCGTGCCCTTGCCGCCTTGCTATACGAGGAAACCGACCCGGAGCAAGTGAAAACATTGGCAGGGATTGAGGCAGCAGTGAGAGGGCATCTGCTGGAACACGTCGGTCCAGAGATCGGGGATTTTTTATTGCAACAAGCAGCGGCACCACGAGTGGACGAAAGCGCAGGCTCGATAGTATCATCGGACGACTGCGCTTGAGTGAGAAGCAGGCACAAATTCTGGAGGTGAAAGCCTACACGCGCTGGAGTCCTTACCTGGAGCAGTGTTGTTTATTGGTGAGTGCCAATGAGTCGTACGAACGAGCAGCGGAAGACATCGAAGTACTGACTGGGGTGAAGGTTGCTCACAGCACTCAACAA